>CAWUMW010000018.1:0-18494 GCA_963923415.1 uncultured Hyphomicrobiales bacterium
GGTTGGGCTTATTTGGTCGGGCTCCAGACATCATCATCACAAATCACGCCGCTGAACACGCAGCCTTTGACCTTGATCTGACCGTCAGTGCCGAGTTCCAATGTGCCGTCATAGGTGCGGCCATCATCGGGATTATAAAGCGAGCCTTGATATTTGTTGGGGGCGAGCTGTTGCAGATTATGGAAAATTTCCAGTCCGATCATGGGCCGCTTTTTGAGCTCTTGATCGACATTTTCGCGATCCGTTTTGGGTTTGCCATCTGTGTCTAACGGCTCTTTGAGCCAAACGATGACCCCGCAAATGCCTTTGTCGCAGCGGGTGATGCGGATTTTTGCTTCTCCGTCCGCAGTTAGCCACAGGCCGATGGGATCTGCTGCGCGTGCCGAGAGGGGGGCAAGGACAGTCAGGAGGCCTGTCATCAACAGGCCGCAGGCAAACAGGGCGGGACGCAACATGGGCTTCAAACCTTTGGACTTCACTCTGGGCACCGCTTTTACGGATAGAGAGCAGGGGCTGCAAGGGGGCAAACCAAGACAAAGCGTCACAAACACCCGCTCGCTGTGCTTTCCTTGCCAAAAAATCCCTTTCTTGCTTGACCTAGACCGTCCAAGACCTTAGGAAACCCCTTAACGGAGACGTGGCCGAGAGGCTGAAGGCACTCGTTTGCTAAATGAGCAAGCCCAGAAATGGGCTTCGAGGGTTCGAATCCCTCCGTCTCCGCCAGTACACCCTCATAATCAGACCAAATAATGCTGAAAAACCATGTGTTTTGCACGCATAATGGCCTTTTGACGGGCTACCCCACTCCAAAAAATTGCTAATAATACCGATGTAGTCCAGCGCCAGATGTGAGGCCGTTTGTGGGGCTAAGATGCCAAGAATTGGTTAGCAGAAGCTGTCGGTGCGTGATGTTCCTGATGAAAGGGCTTTAAGCCATGAAAACAAAAACAATCGCATGGGATTCGGCATCACATCTTGAAACAGAGGAAGATATTGCTGCCTATCTTGACGCAGTGCTTGAAGAGGATGACCCTGCTTTGCTTGCCCACGCGTTAGGTGTCGTTGCGCGTGCACGCGGCATGAGTGAGATCGCTAAAATTTCCGGACTAACAAGAGCAAGCCTTTATAAGTCGCTTTCTGCCGACGGCAAACCGGAATTCGCAACGATTATGAAAGTCATGAAAGCCATGGGGCTGCGTCTGTCGGTCCATACCTGAGTGCGCTTTATTTGCAAAATTTATTCTTTTAGGTGTTCGATGGGCTTCGCGGGAGGCATCCGCGGATTTTGGTCCTTGCATCGCAAAGTGTCGACAGTATAGGCTGGGCCGTGTGCAAAGGGGGGCTCGTCAAGCGGCGGGCCTGGGCGGACCCTGCTTCGGGCTTTGGGTTGCCTCGATGAATTGAAACGGTGATTTGAATCAGTGGCTTGAATCGCTGTGTTTGATTCGGTGTTGTGAGAAAGTGGGGGGCGATGCCTGCGCAAAACAAAATGAAGGTGGCTTTTATCGGCGCCTCGCATTGGCATCTGTTTTTATATATCGAGCCGATGCGCGACATGCCCGATGTCGAGATTGTGGCTTTGTCGGATCCCGATCCTCACAAGTTGGAGGCTTTGGTTAACCGTCATCACTGCAAGGGCTTTATCGATTATCGGGAGTTATGCGCAACGCTTCGTCCGGATTTTGTCATCGTGCTTGGAATGCATTGTGATATGGCTGAAACCGCACGTTATCTGATAGGGGAGGGCATTCCGTTTGCCATTGAAAAGCCCTGCGGCGTGAATCAGCAAGAGGTGGAAGCGATTGCGCAGTTAGCCGCGCAAAAAAACCACTTTGCAGCTGTGCCTTTGGTGTTTCGCCATGGCGACTATTTCAAACGCCTGCAAGATCTCAGCATGCAGGGCGTGCACTATCTTTCGTTTCGTTTTATTGCCGGTCTCGCAACGCGTTATCTGCAGGCACAATGCGAATGGATGCTCGATCCTGTAACAGCGGGGGGCGGCTGCAATATCAATCTGGGCATTCATTTTTATGATCTCTGTCACTGCCTGTTGGGGGAAGGGGCAGAGGTTAAAACGGCGAGCCTCTCGAATGCCGCATGGGGATATGGGGTTGAGGATTATGCCTTGGTCAGCATTGGCAAGGGGCGGGCTTTATGTACGATTGAAACAGGTTATTTATTTCCTGCGCCGACCAATCATTTTGATCTGCATTATTCAGCGCGCTTTGGGCAAGATTATTTGGTTGCGCATGATCCTGAAACCATTGAGCTGATCCATCAAGATGGACGCAGTCAGCGGATCGCTTGCCAAACCACCAATGTGCCGCATTATCGCACCTTCGTGCAGGACGTGATCCAGCGTGTGCGCAGCGGGCAACAGCCATTGGCCTCCTTAGCTGATATGGTGCCGGTGATGCGATTGGTGGATCAATCTTATCAGCGTGCAACCCCTATCGTGGCTCAGCAGTAAGCCTATCAAGGGTGTGATGGAGCCGTGCTGATCAGCGCGGGCTTTATGTTATGATTTTTCGAAAAATTCATGCAGCCGATTTTTTTGAATTTTCCCTGTCACGGTGAGGGGAAGATCGGTTTCATCAAGAAAAATATAGTGGCGTGGGCATTTATAAGAGGCCATTTCTTGCCGGGCAAACTCTTCAAGCTGTGCGCGGCTGACAGGTTGGGTGGGGTTTTGGATAATAACGGCGCCGATGATTTCATCGCGCACCGTATCGGGCACGCCCACAACATAAGCGAGACGCACGCCGGGATGTTTCATCAGCACTTCTTCCACTTCAACGGGGGCGACATTGATGCCGCCTGTTTTGATCATTTCTTTGATCCGTCCGCGGAAATGCAGATTGCGATGATCATCAAGAAAGCCTATGTCGCCCGTGCAGAAATAACCATTTTCGTCAAAGGCGGCCCGGTTTTTGTCTTCGTCTTTATAATAGCCGATGGTCACATAGCCTTTGACGCGGATTTCACCGATTTCATTGGGACCAAGGACTTTGCCGGTTGCTTCTTCGACAATACGCATATCCACACCCGGCAAAGGCTCGCCGACGGTGCTCAAACGTTGCTCAAGGGGCATACGGTAATCTGTCACATTGCAATTGCCATAGGTTTCGGTCAGGCCGTAAATATTGCAAATATCTTTGGCGCCCCAACTCAGGATGCGGGCGAATTGTTCGGGCGAGCCAATCGTGCCACCGCCGCGCATGCTGCTGAGATCGTAGCGGGGCCGGTCGGGATGATCCTCAATCGCTTGCGCCATATTGGGCGTGCCATAATACATCGTGCAGCGCTCGCTCTCAATCAAGCGCAAGGCCTCTCCAGCTTCAAAATGATTTTGCAGCACAATACACGCGCCATGGGTCAGGATATTGAACAGCGCATTTTCGCAGCCCAAGCCCCAGAATAAAGAGACCGCAAGCCATAATTTGTCGTGTTCGGTGACGCCCATCCGCTGGCCAATATGCCACATATTTTCAATCAGCGCATAATGCTGCAATTGCACGCCTTTGGGGGTCGAGGTCGATCCTGAAGTATAAAGAATATAGCTCACATCGTCAGGGCGTATGGCCTGTGCCATGCGCTCAAGCGTGGCATCATCCACTATGGCCCCGCGGGGCACAATGTCCCCATAAGACAGGGCTGTTTTATAGGTGGCTTTTGGAAACTGCACGATGGTTTCCAAGCCGGGTAAAGTCTCGTGATGCGGCTCCAGCTCACCGAGCATGGCTGTGTAATTTGATTTGAGAAATTGATCGCAGGTGATCAGCAGACGCGTGTCGGAATGATTGATCAGATATTTTAATTCCCGCTCCGTCACCCATGTGTTCAAGCCGACCATGATCGCCCCGAGCGAACAAATGGCGAGATCCGCGATAATCCATTCGGCATGATTGCCCATCAAAATGGCGACTTTATCACCCTTGCGAATGCCTAATGCATAAAGCCCTTTAGCAAAATCTCGCACTGCTTGGCGTAGGTGCGGATAGGTGTAGCGCTGCGCGCCGTCGACAATGGCCTCACGCTCTGGCCAGCGATGCGCCAATTCATCCAGCAAAGCGGGAATGGTTCTGGCTGTCGGCATCTGCATCAAGGTTCTCCTTTGCGGTTCGGGGCGGATTGTATCTGCCTTTGCGCGACAATTGATTGCGCGCCAAAGCATAACAGCTATTCATTCTTTGATGCTTTTTCTCCCCGCCAATGGGGGCATGATGCAGACTGCACCAGATAAGGGCCGGTTGCCAGTATCATCATTGGTTTGCATCATTGATTTGCATCTGGGGTTTGAAAGCGCCTCATCGACCTTAACGCCTTATCAGAAGGAGACACTGATCATGGTCACAATCACCGCCGTGGGCGATGTCAAAATGGTGTTGGGCGAAGGGCCGGTCTGGAACGCTCACGATGAACGTCTTTATATGATTGATTGTGTGGGCAGTCAGATGGCGGCTTATGCGCCTAAAACGGGCCAGACAGAGGTTTGGACTTTGCCAGAATATCCCGGCTCCTATGCTTTTATGCCGAATGGGGATGTGGTGATGGCGTTTCGGCGCAAAGTCGCTTGTGTGCGGTTGGGGCAAGGCAAGGCAGAGATTGTTGCAGAGATTAATAGCGGGATTGATTTCGAGGTCGAGCGCATCAATGACGGGGCAAGCGATGCTCAAGGCCGCTTTTGGTTTGGCACAATGGATCGCCGACTGAAAAATCCTATCGGCCATTTATACTGTCTTGGCCTTGATCGTCGTGTGTCGGTGCAAGGCGAGGGGATTGTGCTATCCAACGGGATTGCATGGAATAAGGAGCAAACCATCCTTTATCATTGTGATTCTGGCCCCGGTGTCATCTATGCCTATGATTATGATGCCGTGCAGGGCACAGCTAGCAATCAGCGGATTTTTGCGCGGCTGCGTGAAGGCCATTCAAGCCCGGATGGATGCGTGCTGGATGCGCAAGGGGGATTGTGGGTCGTGGAAGTGGGCGCCGGACGTTTGGTGCGTTATAATCCCGATGGCACGATTGAGCGGCGTCTGGATGTGCCTGTCACGCGCCCGACCGCTTTGGCCTTTGGCGGGCCGGATATGGCCACCTTGTTTATGACCTCCATGCATTATGATCTCACAGAGGCCCAGCAACAGGCCCAGCCTGATGCCGGACGGTTATTCGCAATAACCGGAACAGGCGTGAGCGGAATTCCCCGTCCGCTTTATCGCGGTTAAGTGCTAGGGTCAGACCTCATTCATTTTGCCTCAACGGTTGGCTCTGAAAAATGCCCGAGGTCACGAAGAAAAAGCCCTAGGCTGCCGGAGTGCGGCAGAGATCAATCAACAGCCGGACATCCTCCAGCTTCTCAATCTGATCCAACACAGAGAGAAGCTGCGCGGCTTGGGCTGCGCCACAGGTCTCTGTGACAGCCTGTGATAAGCGTTGCTCGATCAAGGCGGCATTAGCGGGCACCACATCCTCTTGGTCGATCGCCAAGATGCGGCCATCCGCAAGGGTTATGGAGAGGCTGGTGCCCTGTTTGGCCGGAAAGGCTTGCGTGTAATGGGCAGCACTTTGCAGATCCGTCACACGGATCAAGCGGTTGATATCAGGATGGTCAAGCTGGTGATAGCTTTCTTCCGCAATGCGGCCTGTGACCAGCACCGCAGCGGTTGCAAAAATGATGCTCATTTTGGCTTGCAAGGCGCGTTCAAACGGGCCTTTGGCATTGCAGCCCGGATAGTTCAAGGCCGCATCGGAGACGCGAATTGCAATGCTGGTAATGTCTTGCACGGCAATGGCATGGCTTTGCAGCAAGGCTAAGGCGCATTGGCTGGCCGTCTGTGCATAATTACAGGCGGGTGCGGGCTTGTGATAGACGTTCAAAATATCGGCTTCGCCCTTGGGAAATAGGGGCAGGGTTGCGGGGGCCGGGCGGCGCGCAAAACTGGCAAACAAACCTGCTTCGCCCTCTAAAATCGCTTCGGAGGCTTGGGCGCCCGCTTGGGCCAGTCTGACGGCGGTCAGAGCACTGCGGGCGGCAAAGCCGGGGTGGAAATACATATCACTACTGCCGCTATGAGGCCATTGATTGAGCCCCCCGGCTTGATTGGCCGCCAAGCCAAGGGCTGAAACGATTTGATCCTCTGTGAGGCCCAGCATATAGGCTGCCCCTAAGCTTGCACCAAAGGGCGTGGTGAGACCGGTTGGTCGAAATAGGCGCGCGAGTTCTTGATCAAATAACACCCGCCCCAAGCGCGCACCGGCCTCATAGGCGAGAATGGCCGCATCAAGAATTTCGCCCCCTGTGACGGGTCTTGTTTCCGCTAAAGCCAAAAGGGTCGACCAGACCACCACACCGTGATGTGTGTTGCTGGCTGCATGCATATCCTCGCGCACCAATCCATGGGCCATCACCGCATTGGCAAAGGCGGCCTCTGTTGCGGTGGCTTTAAGCGAGGAGGCGAGGATCGTGCATCCGTGTGGCAGCGGCGTGGCGAGGGCTTTGGCCTGTTGGCTCCAAGGCAAAGCGCGGGCTTCAAAAATACAAGACAGATAATCAGCCAGACAGAGCCGTGCTTTGGCGCGCGCAGGAGGCCGAAGGGCTAAAAACGCAGGTTTAAAATCGGCGGCTAACACCGTGCGCGCCATTTGTCGTGTTAAACTGGGTGTGGCGTTCATCGATGTTCCTCGAAAAAATCTAGGGTCAGACCGGTCTGACCCTAGGCTGGTTTGAATTTAACCAAAGTGATCTCAGCTGTTACGGGTTCAAAGACGGCTTTGACTCGGGTGCCGATTTTAGGGGGCGTTTGCAAATCCACCATATTGGCAAAGAGTTTCGGCCCCTCATCGAGTTCAACCACCACAACCACATAAGGCATGTCTGTGGCAAAGCCCGGAAAATAGGTTTTGTGAAACCGGGTCCATGACCAGATCGTGCCTGTGCCCGATGCCTTAATCCAATGGCGCTTGTCGCTGCCGCAAGCCGGGCAGGTTGAAAAGGTTTGGAAACGCGTATGGGCGCAGTCATCACAGGCAAGCAATCGGAGTTCGTTCTGTTGGGTTCCTTCCCAATAGCTCCGATTGGCATGATCGATAACGGGGAGGGGTTTGGTATAAGCAGCGCGTTGGGTCATCGGGGCGACCCTCCATAAATGATTGAGGTGCAAATAGGGGCGGCAGCCATATATTGAATGAGTTCTGCCTTTTTGACTTGGCGCTCACCACACTCGCCTCTGATCTGTCGCACGGCTTCGACATTCAAAGCCCAGCCTTGCATATAGCTTTCGGAGAGATGGCCGCCGCTGGTATTGGTCGGATAGCGACCGTTCAGACGCAAATGACCATCGGCCACCCAAGGCCCGCTTTCGCCAATCGGACAAAAGCCATAGCCCTCAAGGGAGAACAAAACAGTGGGCGTGAAATTGTCATAAATCATCAACGCATCAAGCTCATCCCGAGAACAATCGGCTTGTTTGTATATGCGCTTGCTAATGGCCTGCATGGGCTTGCGCCAAAAATCATCGGGCGGCATGGAGCTGTCTGTTAAGGCGGTCGCTTGTTCGACACCACGAATATAAACCGGTTTTTTGCGGCAGTCTTTGGCCCGATCCTGCGCCGTGATGATCAAGGCCACCCCCCCATCATTGATCAGGCAATAATCAAACAGATGCAGCGGCTCGCAGATAAAGCGCGAGGATTGATGGGTGTCGAGACTGATCAGATCGCGCATCACCGCCTGCGGATTGAGGCTGGCATGGTGACGGAAGGTGACGGCAATCTCTCCTAAATGGGCACTGGTCGTGCCATAGAGTGCGGCATGGCGTTCAAACAACATCGCATGCAAGGCCCCCGGCGAGGTCATGCCATAGGGGAACCATTGCCCAGCACCGCCCGATCCATATTGATCGCCCTCGCCCCCGTAACGGTCATGGCTGCTGCGTCCGTTATTGCCGTAAACAATCGCTACCACACTGGCCATTCCGGTTGCAACGGCCATCGCAGCCTGTTGCACTGCAATGCCCGCCATGCGCCCTTGTCCCGGCAATTGAGCGGTAAAGCGCGGATTAAGGCCAAGCATTTCCCCAAAGCGTTGGTAATCAGCAATCCGGCTTACGATCAACCCATCAATATCTCCGAGGGTGAGACCGCTATCGTCCAAAGCGTTTTTGAGGGCCCAAGCTCCCAGATCATATTGATCATATTCGGGTAGCCGGCCATAAGGTGTCGTGCCCACGCCAACAATGGCAGGTTTGCCTGCCAAGCCGTTGATGCTCATCCCGATCCTCCCCCCTTCGTCTCTTTTTGTCAGACTCTTTTGATGTCAGGCGTGCTGATCTTTATGGTCTGTTCAAGACCAGTTTAGCCATGAAGTGGGGCGCGGGAGGCTCTAAATTTCTGGATAACAGCTATGCAGTGGCGCACCATAAAACAATTCTTGCATCTGTGCGCGATTAGCAGATCATGATGGAAGGGACTGCACCAAAATTTCGCGTCTCAAGCGAAAAACCCACAAGTGTGGGAACCAAAGGGGGAAGCGGGCATGATGAAAGCATTGGTGGTTCGTGCGCCGGGCGGTGTCGATGTGTTGCGATGCGAGGATGTCTCCAAGCCCAAGGCTGCACCGCGTGAGATTGTGATCAAGGTTCATGCCTGCGGTGTTTGTTTTCATGACATTGTCACCCGCAACGGGACTTTGAAAGCGGGCGTGAAAATGCCGCTGATTTTGGGGCATGAGATTTCCGGCACCGTTGAGGAGGTCGGCAGCGAGGTTCGTCATTTCAAAGTGGGAGATCGGGTGGCAACCGCGCAACGCTTTCACGTCTGCGGGGAGTGCCGGTTCTGCCGCACCGGATCGGAAACTTTGTGTCCGGATCGAAAATTTCTTGGCGATTGGGGCCTGACCGGCGGCTATGGCGACTATGTAGCGGTTGAGGCTGACAATGTGGCTCTGGTGCCGGATGAAGTCGATTTAAGCCAAGCCTCGATTGTGTCGTGCACAATTGGCACCATTCTCAATGCGATCCGCGAGGTGGGGCATTTGGCGCCTGGGGAAACGGCGTTGGTCACAGGTGCGGGCGGCGGCTTGGGGGTGCATGCCGTGCAATTGTGCAAATTGGCTGGTGCGCGGGTGATCGCTCAAACCACCTCACCCAACAAAGCCGCGTTATTGCGCGAGCTGGGTGCGGATGAGGTGGTGGTGCATGCGCGCGGCGAAGATTTTTCTGATGAGGTGAAGCGTCTGACCGATGGGCGGGGCGTGGATGTGGCGGTTGATAATGTCGGCACGCCGATTTTTCAACCAACCCGCAAAAGTATTGGCGTGGGCGGACGCTGGTTGTTGATTGGGCAATTAACAGGTGATTTCGTGCCCTTTAATCCGGCGCAATTGTTTTTGAAAAACATATCGATGCTGAGCGCCACCAGTACAACCCGCAAACAATTGCAAGATTGTTTGGAACTGGTGCGGCGGGGCCATGTCAAACCGATTATCGAGGCTGAATGGCCGCTTGAAAAAGCCGCCCAAGCGCATGAATTGGTTGAGCGCGGTGCGGTGACCGGACGGCTTGTTTTAAGGCCCGGCCTATGAGAACGCGCACGCTTCCCAAAGCCGCAATTGTTGGAATCGGTTGGAGTCCGTTCGCACGTTCCTTGCCGCAAAGCCAACTGGCCTTAGGTGCTGTCGCCTTTAAAGCTGCGTTGGCAGATGCGGGATTGCAACGCAGCGATGTGGATGGTTTGTCATTGCATCTCGGCTGGCCGATTGGCTCTGATTATGATCGTTATGCCGAAGCCTTCGGCTTGGATATCCGCTATGTCAACCAAACATGGTTGCATGGTCGCTTCACAGCGCAAACTTTGCAAACCGCCGCCTTTGCTGTGGCCTCTGGTATGGCCGATGTGGTGGCTTGTATCACGGCCATCAGTTTTACCCGTGAGCGGGGATTTTTGGGTGGGCCGCATGATGTCGAAGGCAATCGTGAGGAAGGGGGCAGTCATGGAGAAAGCCCGCCTTATGGATTGACGGCGCCCGCCGGCGGTGCGGCGTTGGGGATGCAACGCTATGCGCATCTTTATGGCACAACGGCTGAAAAATTGGCCGCGGTCTCAATGACCATGCGCTATCATGCCAGTTTGAATCCGCAGGCGATTTTGCAAAAACCGTTATCGCTTGAGGACTATCTCAGCGCGCGCATGGTGGTTGACCCGTTGCGCTTGTATGATTGTTCGTTGATCAATGATGCCGCAGTGGTTGTGCTGGTGACAACTGATGAGCGGGCGCGCGATCTGCGACAAAAACCGGTCTATATTTCAGGCATGCAGGGGATCCGGGCCGGGCGAGAGGAATTTATTTTCTCGCCGCGTGGCATGGGGATCAATCAGCAATCAGGAACCCGCACACCCGCGCGTGCCGAAGATCTCCAGATATTTGCCAGCGCTGGTTTGGATCGTGCCGAGATTCAAGGCTTTTATACTTATGATGCTTTTTCGCCGCTGGTGTTATTTGCTTTGGAACGATTTGGCTATTGCGGCGTGGGTGAGGCGGCTGATTTTGTGCAGCAGGGGCGGATTGCGCTAGGCGGTGCGTTGCCCGTGAATACATCGGGCGGGCTGTTGGCTGAGGCGCATGTGGCGGGATGGAACTCAATTGCCGAAATGGTGCGCCAGCTGCGCGGAACCGCTGAGCAACGCCAAATCAGCGGTGCGAAAGCCCTGCAATGGGGCACGTGTTGGGGCGATGGTGTGATTTTGACCAATGAGCGCACGGGATGAAGGAAGACCTTGCATGACTGTGATTCTTGAAAAACCGTTGCCCCGTATTTCACCCGATACGAAGCCGTTTTGGGATGGCTGTGCGCAGCATCGCCTTATGCTGCCCACCTGCGTTGCCTGTGATCAACCACATTTACCACCCGGGCCGGTCTGTCCTTTTTGCTTTGGTGATGCGCTTGATTGGCGCCCTTCAAAAGGGCTTGGAAAGATCTCGACGTTTACGGTGGTCTATAAAGCGTGGTTCCCCTCTTTTGCCGCGGATATTCCTTATAATGCGGTTCAGGTCGAATTGGATGAAGGGCCGCGTTTAGCCAGTGCGGTGCTTGATGCAGGCCCCGGTGACGTATCGATCGGCGACAGAGTTTCGGTTGTTTATGTAACGCGCGGATCCATGACACTGCCTTATTTTAAAAAATGCTGAGCGCTTTTTTGAATTTGGGATTTTGAGAACGCGACACAAAAGCAAGAGGAAAGCGAGAGAAAAGGGGAGACTGCGCGGACCAATATAATGCAAAAAATATTATTTTGGGTGAGATTTGATCTTGACGGCTGGTCTAATCTGTCGACACTCTTGTCTTAACACGAGGTGAAAAGGGCGGGTGAACTGCTTGAACACATATCAGGGGGGCTACCGAAAAGACTCCGCCGAAAAGACTCTGCCGAAAACAAAAAAACCAAAGGACATTTGGTCACTGTTGTCGTTGGTCACTGTTTTCGATTGAGAAAGGCATAGGCTTCCCCACAGCATGAGAAGGATGCAAAGACTTCATCTTTTCATTCTTTGGGCCAGAGGCTCAGGCGGACAAGATCCGCTCAGGAGGACAAGACCCGCTTGGGGGGATCAAAGTCGAGAGATAATCCGAAGGCCCATCAAGAAGGCCTGTACAAAAGATCTGGGCTATTGCCGTAAAACGCTGGTCAAGACGAGGGCGAAAAGGGGAAGCGAACTTGGGTGAATGGACCATCATCACTGAAAATATCTTGCAGGCCTTAGCAGCAGGTCTGCTGATTGGCTGTATTTATGGCTTAATGTGCGCTGGATTAGGCGTGATTTTTGGCGTGATGCGGGTCATCAATTTCGCTCAAGGCGATTTCATGATGCTGGGCATGTATAGCGCTTATTATCTGGCAACGAGTTTTGGGTTTTTGGCCGTCTTAGGTCCATATTTCGGCCCGGTTGCCTCGGCCATTATTGTCGCGCCGATTTTGTTTATTATTGGTCTTTTTGTGCATCGCTATTTGGTCACGCGCGTAACAGGCGCGCAGGTTGCCGGGCTTGAGGGCGAGGGGCATTTTGCGCAATTGATCCTGACCTTGGGTGTGGCGTTGGTGATCTCAAACGGCGCTTTGATTTTCTTTGGTTCTGAGCCCCTGTCGATCCGGACGCCTTTGTCGCGCACGGCGTGGGAAGTCGGGCCTTTATTTGGGGATTCCGTTTCGATCTTTGTTAACAAAGCCCGCTTGATTGGCGCTGTTGTCTCGGTGCTGGTTGCTTTGAGTCTTTATGTGTTTATTACGCAATTTCGGTTTGGGAAGGCGTTGCGTGCCGCAGCTGATAATCCCCAATCGGCCACCTATGTTGGCGTTGATGTGGATAAGGCGCATCGCATCGCTTTTGGATTGGGCGTTGCCATTACGGGCGTGGCCGGAGGGTTGGTCGCGAGCTATTATCCGTTCCAACCCTATGTCGGCATTGAATTTGTGATTGTGATGTATGCCGGCGTTGTGCTGGGCGGGATGGGGTCGATCATTGGTGCGTTTTGGGGGGGATTAATCATCGGTCTTGTGCAGCAGATGTCGACCTTAATTTTGCCAACCCAATTACAGAACACGGCGATTTTCATTGTCTTCTTATTGGTGATCTTCCTGAAGCCTCAAGGTCTTTTCGGCCGTAATGCGGAGAGGACCTGAGCATGTTTGGACGCACGTCATTCTTGCGAGAAACAGCGCCGATTATCGGTTTTGCAGCGGCCTATCTGGCGTTCTCTAGTGGCTTTGAGAGTTCTTATTACAAGCTGATCCTCACCTTGGTTCCTATCTGGGCGACGATGGGCCTGGCGTGGAACCTGCTCAGCGGCTATTCGGGCTTGGTGTCCTTCGGTCATGCCTCCTTTTTCGGATTGGGGGCCTATACAACCACATTGTTGCTGGTGAAATTTGGCATCACGCCTTGGATCGGAATTCCCGCCAGTATGGTTGTGGGGGGGCTGTCTGGCGCGTTGATCGGTTGGCCGACCTTCCGCTTGCGCGGGCATTATTTTGCTCTCGCGATGCTCGCTTATCCTTTAGCGCTTCTTTATGTGTTTGAATGGCTTGGTTATCAAGAAGTGGCCATTCCCTATAAGCGCGAAAATGGCTTAGCCTATATGCAATTTGCTGATCAATTCGGCTATGTGGTGGTGGCAACCGTGATGATGGTTGTTGCGATGATGCTGTCACGCTGGATTGAGCTGAGCCGTTTTGGTTTGGCTTTATTGGCGATTAAGCAAAATGAGGCGGCAGCGGATGCGGTTGGTATTGATACCCGGCGTACCAAGTTAAAAGCCATCATTCTGTCTGGTTCTATTGCTGGAGCCATTGGCGGACTTTATGCCATTGTTTTGCTGGTTGTGACTCCGCCGTCTGTGTTTGGCATGTTGACCTCGGCACAAGCGCTGATTGTCACCTTGTTTGGTGGTGTCGGCACATTTTGGGGGCCGGTGATTGGCAGTGTCATTTTGATTCCATTGAGTGAAGTGCTGCATGCTGAATTGGGCGATGTGTTGCCGGGGATTCAGGGCGTTGTGTTTGGCTTTGCGATTATCGGTGTGATCATTGCTGCACCGGAAGGCTTGTTTTGGGGGATCCGGGATCGCTTGATGCCCGCCCCATCGGGTCGTGGGCGCGAAGGTGCCGCCAATCAAGTTTTGGATGAGGCAGCCATGCAACGCACCAAGCCCGCCGCCGATGCGCCGGTGATCTTGCGGGTGCGTGATGTGTCCAAAAATTATGGCGGGTTGAAAGCCGTTCAGAATGTGACCTTTGATGTGCCGAAAGGGGCGATCTTCGGTATTATCGGCCCCAATGGTGCGGGCAAGACAACGTTGTTTAATTTGCTGAACGGATTTACGCCGCTCAGTTCGGGGCAGATCACTTTAGACGGGCAAGATATTACTGGTTTGCGGCCCAATGAAGTCTGTTGCTTGGGCGTTGGGCGGACCTTCCAAATCGTGCGTCCCTTTATGCGCATGAGCGTGCTCGACAATGTGATTGTCGGCGCGATCTCAGCCAATGCCAATGACGAGGAGGCCCGCCAACAAGCCTTGGAGGCGATTGCCATTGTCAATCTGACGGATTCGGCTGATCGCTTGGCTAATTCTTTGACCAATAAAGAATTGCGGCTGATGGAGCTGGCGCGTGCTTTGGCAGGCAAACCGAAACTGATGTTGCTGGATGAAACCTTGGCGGGGCTTGGCAGCGGCGAGGTGGAAGATTTGCTGCATGTGATCCGCTATATCGCGGCGCGCGGTGTGACGATTGTCATTATCGAGCACACGATGCAGGCCATGGTGCGTCTGGCTGATACATTCCTTGTGCTCGATCACGGGGCGGTGATCGGCTTGGGTGAGCCAGCACAGGTAACAAAAGATCCTAAAGTGATTGAGGCATATCTCGGAAAGAAGTGGGCCAACCGTGCTTGAAATTGAAAACCTCAGTGTAGCCTATGGTGGTTTGACAGCGGTGTCCGATGTGTCGGTCACGGTTGGCAAAGGGGAATTTGTGGCCATTGTGGGCCCGAACGGGGCCGGAAAAACCACCTTGTTCAAAGCCATATCGGGCGTGGTCGCACCACGGCAGGGTCGCATTTTATTTGAAGGGCAGGACTTGTTGAAAGTGCCCGCCTATCAACGTGCGCATATGGGCATTGCCCATGTGCCAGAAGGGCGTCAGGTTTTTCCCAATATGTCCGTGGCCGATAATTTGGCGATGGGGGCTTATACCGATGAAGGCCAACGGCGACAGGCTGAAATTTTGGACATGATCTTGTCGTTATTTCCGGTCTTGGCCAAGCGTAGCAAGCAATTGGCGGGTACTTTGTCGGGGGGTGAGCAGCAAATGCTGGCGATTGGCCGCGGTTTGGCCTCAGCGCCGCGCTTGTTGATGCTTGATGAACCCTCCATGGGCTTGGCACCTGCTGTTGCGGATATGATTTTCGAACGGATCATCGACATTCGGGTGAAGGCTGGTTTGTCGATCATGCTCGTCGAACAGCGCGTGGCCGAGGCGCTGGAATCCTGTGACAGAGGCTATGTGCTTGAAACCGGCAAAGTGGTGCTGCAAGGCCCGCATGAAACCTTGCTGCAAGACAAGCGGATCAGCCAAGCCTATCTCGGAATGTAAGCATCAAGCTGGGCCGATTCACATCGGCCCGCTGAGGGAGTGACGGATCAAGACTTGAAATGCTCGGGGGATGATCATTGTGATCTTCGTTCGAGCCATAAACCCAAGGGAGAAGACACTATGTCAATGCTACGCAGAAAACTGCTGATCACGCTTGGCGCCGCGAGCTTGCTGGTCGGGACGGCCATGGCCCAAACCAATGAAATTAAAGTCGGGGTCATCGCGCCCTTTTCCGGTCCTTGGGCCCGCCAAGGTGAATTGATGCTCAAAGGGGCCGAATTGGCTATCGAGCATATCAATGCATCGGGCGGCATTAAATCGATGGGCGGCGCCAAACTCAAATTGCTGACCTTCGACACCAGTGACAGTGCGGAAAAAGCTAAAAATGCTGCCCAACGCATGGTCTCGCAAGAGCCTGATCTGGTAGCGGCAACGGGAGCATGGTTGAGCTCTTTCACTTTGGCTGTGACGGAAGTGACCGAGCGGGCCGAATTGCCGATGACCACGCTGTCTTATGCGGATCAAATCAATTCACGCGGCTTCAAATATATTTTCCAAACGTCTTTGCATGCGGATGCGCAGGCGAAAGCCGTGTTGCCTGCGGTTCTGGCGGTGGGTGAGCGGGTTGGTGCGAAAGTCAAAACGGCTGCCATCCTCGTCGACAATACCGCTGCGGCCTCGGGCTTTGCGAAGCCGATGCGCGATGGGGCGTTAGAGAAAGCAGGCATCAAACTGCTGGTTGATGAAACCTTCACACCGCCGCTGGCGGATGCAACGCCGCTGATCCAAAAAGTGCGGTCCACCAAGCCGGATCTGTTGTTCTTGCTGCCAACCGCAGTCTCTGACGACAAGTTGATGATTGAGAAATTGTCGGAATTCGGCATGGGTCAAGGCAAGCTTCCCATCGTTGCCAATGGAGCGCATTTTGGAACGCCTGAAGTGCTCAAATCGGTTGGTCCCGAATTGATGGAAGGCGTGATGGTTTCGGTCGGCAACTGGGTTGTTAAAGGCCAAGAAGATATTTTGGCGCAATTCAAAAAGAAAACCGGTGAGCCTTGGATGACCCAAGACAGCCTGTCGAGCTATGGCGATATGTGGATCTTCAAGGAAGCGCTGGAAGTCGCCAAAAAGGCTGACCGTAAAGCCGTTGCGGATGCTATTCGCGCTATGGACACCACAGAAGGCCCCGGTAAATTCTTCCCCGGCGGACGCATCAAATGGGATGAAACAGGTCGTCGTGTAGGGGCCAATGTGGTGATCGTGCAATGGCAAAAGGGCGTTCCTGTGCCGGTTTATCCGCCAGAAACAGCAACCCATGCGCCAATTTGGCCGAAAAACTAAACGCTCATCTTCTCTCACCCATCGGGGCCAACACATGGTTCCGATGGGGGAGAGTTTAGAGGGAATCACTTGCAATTTTTGTAAGCACTGTGAACCAAGCTCTTGTGAAAACTGCACCTCTGAAAAGACATTAATCATACTGCAATGGAGTGACGACGATGAATAAAGAATATTTTGAACGCGGGATGAAAATCCGCAAAGAGGTGCTGGGTGCGGACTATGTTGAAAAGTCCTTTGCCGCAGCGGATGACTTCAATCGTCCCTTGCAAGAATTGGTGACCGAATATTGCTGGGGTGCTGTTTGGGGTCGTGAAGAACTGCCTAAAAAAACCCGCTCGATGCTGAATCTGGCCATGATCTCTGTATTGAATCGTCCGCATGAATTAAAAATTCATGTGAAGGGCGCATTGAAGAATGGTTGCACCAAAGATGAAATCCGCGAGGTTTTGTTGCAGGTGGCGATTTATGCGGGGGTGCCGGCGGCTGTTGACTCGTTCCGCATTGCGCGTGAAGCCTTTAAGGAAATGGAATAACAGGGCTCAAGGCTTGTGCGATGAGCGCAAGCAGCCTTAGTTCCATAAGGGCCTTCGGGCAAATTTTAACAACGGATGTGAAGAATGGAAATCGGTTTCATTGGTCTTGGGAATATGGGCTTTCCGATGGCGCGGCGGTTAATCAATGCCGGTCATCATGTGGTGGCTTATGACACCCGACCGGACGCTTTAGCGCAATTGGTCGCGCTTGGCGCTGTCGCAGCGTCCTCTCCGCAAGATGTCGCTTCAAAGGTTGAAACGGTGATGAGCTCGCTGCCCACACCGCCGATTGTGCGCGCGGTTGCTCTTGGTCCGGAGGGGTTGATCCATGGAACAAAAATCAAACGCTTTATCGAAATGTCGACCACGGGATCACAAACCGCCATTGAGGTTGGAGCGGCTTTAAAGGCGCGCGGGATTCAGATGATCGACAGTCCGGTTTCAGGCGGTGTGAATGGGGCTGTCAATGGTACGTTGGCGGTGATGGTGTCGGCACCTCAACAGGATTTCGATGTCATGAAACCGGTTTTGGATGTCATCGGTAAAGTATTTTTTGTGGGCGAAAAGCCGGGCTTGGCGCAGACCATGAAACTCGTCAATAATTACCTGTCGGCGACGGCTCTGGCCGTCACGTCGGAGGCGATGTCGGTGGGCGCAAAAGCTGGCATTGATCCGGCTTTGATGGTCAGCGTGATCAATGCGGGCAGCGGGCGCAATTCCGCCTCGCAAGATAAATTCCCCAAATCCATCCTGCCCGGCACCTTTGATTTTGGTTTTACAACAGCCTTGATGTTCAAAGACCTTGTGTTGTTCAAACAAGAAGCCGAATATATGCATGTACCAACAACCATTGCCCCGGAGGTTCATGCGCTGTGGCAAGCCACGCAGGATCATGAAGGGGCCGAGAGTGATTTTACCGCAGTGGCCAAGGAAGTGGAGCGGCGGGCCGGGATCAGTTTGCGGGCCAAGTCCTGACCTCATGCAAGTCTTGACCCCATGCAAGTCTTGACCCCATGCAAGTCTTGACCCCATGTAAGTCCTGACTGCATGATCTTGCCATGCACCGCTTCTGCTTCCCCGCTGCTTTTGCAGGGCATGATAAGGACAGCATGATCTATGGCGCGATCAGATGAACGGCGCGACAGCCCTGTGAATAAGGCGCAAGGACCTGATCTTGTGTCGGGCCGTCATCTGGCGGGGGAGGAGGCCTTAACCCTCAAGAAATTGGTGTATTTCACCACCTTGGTGGAAACGGGCAGTTTTTCCAAAGCGGCGGTGGCTTTGGAAGTCGCGCAGTCATCGGTCAGCCGGGTTGTTAAATCGTTAGAAAATGATTTTGACGTTGAGTTGCTGTACCGTAATGGTCGGGGAATTGTTCTTACGGACGCGGGCAAGCTGCTTGATGGCTATGCGCGCCGGATCCTTGATCCTGTCTCTTATACACATCTGACGCTGCCGACGATACTCCTTGTG
>CAWUMW010000019.1:0-18272 GCA_963923415.1 uncultured Hyphomicrobiales bacterium
CTGAAGGGCATGTTGCCACATCCGTAACTCCGTTGGATGAGAAGCAGGTTCAAGAAGAATTGGCGCGGATGCTGGCGGGTGACACGATCACCAAAGAAGCGCGCGCGGCGGCCCGCGCCTTGCGCGCCCGCGCACGCGAGGGGGGATAAAGGCGTATGTCGTTGCGGACGCTGGACGTTGCGGCGCTCACAGCGCTTGAAGCCATGATGGAACATCAAGCGCTGGCGCAAGAGATCGAAGCGCATGATCTGCGCTATCATCAACAGGATGCGCCCATCATTTCCGATGCAGCCTATGATCAATTGCGCCAGCGTTTGGCAGCGATTGAGGCTTTGCATCCGCAGTTAAAGGCTGCGGTCTCAACAGCCGTGGGTGCTAAGCCGTCAGAAAAATTTGTCTCGGTGAAACATCGCGTGCCGATGCTCTCGCTGAGCAATGTTTTTTCCGATCAAGATGTGATGGATTTTCTCGACCGGATCAGGCGCTTTTTGGGTTGGGATCACGCCACCGATTTGGCGTTGGTTGCGGAGCCAAAAATTGATGGTCTGTCGTGCTCCTTGCGCTATGAGCAGGGCGCCTTAGTGGTGGCTGCAACGCGCGGCGATGGCGAAGAGGGCGAGGATATCACGGCGAATGTGCGCATGATCTCTGACATCCCGCAGCGTTTGAGGGGGGCGGTGCCGGAGGTGCTGGAGGTGCGCGGTGAAATTTACATGCGCAAAGATGATTTCTTGCAGCTTAATGCGCGGCAGATCGAGGCCGGTCGTCCAGCTTTTGCTAATCCGCGCAATGCGGCCGCCGGATCGGTGCGCCAGCTCGATCCAACGGTCACGGCGTCCCGGCCTTTGCGGTTTTTTGCTTATACATGGGGTGAGATTGTGGGGGGGCGTCCTGCGGCCACGCAATGGGGCATGGTGGAGGCTTTTGCACAATTTGGCCTGCCCACCAATCCTTTGACGCGCCGCTGTGTGACGGCTGCGGATCTCTTGGCGCATTATCAAGCCATCGAACAGGCGCGTGCCAGCTTGCCCTATGACATTGATGGGGTGGTCTATAAGATTGATGATTTGTCGTTGCAGGAGCGGCTTGGCTTTGTGGCGCGGGCACCGCGCTGGGCTGTCGCGCATAAATTTCCAGCCGAGCAGGCCACCACACGTTTGTTGGCGATTGATATTCAAGTGGGCCGGACGGGCGTTTTAACACCCGTTGCCCGATTGGAGCCGGTGAGCGTTGGGGGTGTGGTGGTGTCGAATGCCACCTTGCATAATGAAGAAGAAATCCTCCGCAAGGATGTGCGGATTGGAGATCGTGTGCGCGTGCAGCGGGCGGGAGATGTCATTCCGCAAGTGGTTGAGGTTGTGTTGGCGGATCGTCCGGCGGGAGCACAGACTTATCTTTTTCCTCATCATTGTCCGGTCTGCGGGAGTCATGCGGTGCGTGAGGCGGATGCCTCTGGCAAGCTTGATAAAGCGCGCCGCTGCACGGGCGGTTTAATTTGTTCTGCGCAAGCGGTGGAGCGCTTGCGCCATTTTGTTTCGCGCGATGCATTTGACATCGAAGGGCTTGGCGAAAAACAGATTGAGGCTTTTTATCAAGATGGTCTGATTACCCGCCCGCAAGATATTTTTACTTTGGAGGCGCGGGATCAGGTTAATCTGAAAAAACTGAAAGATCGTGAAGGATGGGGGGCAACCTCAGTTCGTAATCTGTTTGCGGCAATCAATGCGCGGCGGGTGATTGCCTTCAATCGGTTTATCTATGCCTTGGGTATCCGTCATGTTGGCGAAAGCACGGCTAAATTATTGGCCCGCCATGCGGGTGATTTTGATACGCTGCGTCAGCTGATCGAGGCCGCCCATGCGCCTGACGGTGAAGCCCGTCAGCAGCTTACGGCGATTGATGGAATTGGGCCTGTGATGGCAGAAGCGCTGGTTGATTTTTTTGCTGAACCGCAGAACCAGCAGGTTATGGATGCATTGCGCGCTGAGGTAGAGATTACTCCGATGGAGACTGTGGTTTCCCGGTCGCCCGTGGCGGGGTTGACGATTGTTTTTACCGGGACTTTGGAGCGTATGACCCGTGAAGAAGCCAAGGCCATGGCGGAGCGGTTGGGCGCTAAAGTATCGGGGTCAGTTTCCAAAAAAACCAATTGGGTTGTGGCCGGCCCGGGGGCCGGATCTAAATTAGCCGATGCGCGCAAACACGGGGTCGAGGTGATCAGTGAGAATGATTGGTTCGATCGGATTGGTGAGAACCTTGCAAGCTCATGATCGTGCGCGCGAGGGATGAACCGGGCTAGGCCGGTTTGAAGTCTAATGCGACCCCATTGGTGCAATAGCGCAAGCCGGTGGGCGGTGGACCATCGGGAAAGACATGACCGATATGGCTGTCGCAGCGCGCGCAGCGAATTTCCACACGTCGCATTCCAAAGCTTTCATCCAAATGCTCATTGATTGCCTGTTCGGTGACGGGTTTGAAAAAACTCGGCCAGCCGGATCCGGATTCATATTTGGTGCTACTTTCAAACAGCGCTTGATCGCAGGCAATGCAATGAAACAGCCCGGCTCTTTTTTCATCAAGCCATGGCCCTGTAAAGGCGCGTTCGGTGCCATGTTGGCGCGTGACTTTGAATTGCTCAGGGGTCAGACGCGCCCGCCATTGGTCTTCGGTGAGTGTCCAGGGCGAGGACGCCTGTGCAGTTTTCTCATGTGCCATCACACAGGCCTTTTTGATCAGAAAATTTCGGACGGCGTGCAGTTTGGCCAGCATTTGAGGGGGATGCAAGGGCTTTTGATCAAGGCTTATGGATCAGCCTTTGCGCAAGACACGCCAATGGCGAATTTCTGCGCGCAAAGCCTGCAACAAAGCCAGATGCCGGTTGAGATCATAATGGCGCGGCGCGGCACGGGCGCGGCGCCGCTCACTCCCTAAGCGGCGGCGTAGGTTTTTGAGAACCAGACGGGTGGCTTCGGGCTCGGGCGTGTCTTGGGGCGGACATGTGAGGGGCAGCAGGGGCGGCAAATGGCGGGCCCGGTTATAAAGGCGCGCGCCATTTTCCACGCTGGTTTCAACGGCTCGCCACGCCACAATGGCAAGACTGGCTTGTGGAACCGGATGTGTGAGGCCGGCGGAGCGCCGGGACAGATCCGTGGGGTTTGATTGGGGCATGGCACTCTCCATTATTGACAATATTCTTATTATATGAAAATAATCCTATTATCAACCATCCAGTCTTTGAGGTGCCTGATGTCCAAATCCATGTCGTCTTGTGTCCTTGCGTTTCCGCTGCCCGCCCATGCTCCCCACAGTGCTCAGGTGCGTCCGGCGCAGGATCGGCGTTTGCTCGCGCAAGAACGCACGGCAGCGCTTGCCTCGCGTCAGTTTTGGCTTGATCCGTCAAGCCTTGAGCCGCAGGCGCAGCGCTTCTTGGCGGTCTTGCTGGCGCGTGAGGCGGTGGCGCGCAGCGGTTTGGTGGCAGAGATGGTGACGGTGATTGGCAGCAAAGGGGGGATTAGCCTGTCCTTGGGGCAATTTCCCGTCTTGCTTGCGGAGCGGTTATGTCGCTCTTTTTGGCTCAAGCGTCTGCCGCGCGGGGCACGTTGTGATTATGTTTTGTCGCCGATGGCACGGCGGGTTCTCGAAACCGATCCCATGCCCGGATCGAGCCCCTCTGAGCGGTCTGATTTTAAGCCGGCACCTCGGCTCAACACGCGGGAAAGCCCTTTATTATGGTTGGCACGCCGCAAAAATGCGCAAGGCCAGACGCATCTATCGCCAACCCAAGTCATGGCGGGTGAACGGTTGCGCCGCGATTATACGGCCGCAGGCATGACACCGAAAATGACCGCCAATCTTCTCGGCTTGCCGGTTGCGGGCTCGGCCCATGGTCATGCACTCACGCAGACGGAGGCCATGCTCGATGCGCGCCAGCGCATGCGGCGCGCTTTGCTGGCTTGTTCCCGCGAGCAGGCAGATGTCTTGCTTGATCTGTGCTGTTTTCTCAAACCGCTCGAACAGGTCGAGCGCGAGCGAGGATGGCCAGCCCGACAGGGCAAATATAGGTTCGCGCAGGCTTTAACGCAGCTTGCGCGCCATTATGGCTTGAACGAAGCCGCGCAGGGTCGGCAAAGGGCGAAAGCGGTGACAGTCTGGCGGGGCGAATGATGGCGCTCATTTAGGCGCAGGGTTTATTGAGCTGCTGGCTTGGGCCGCATCGCGGCGGATCCGTTCAACCATCGCCCGCACGCCATTGGCGCGTTGGGGCGTGAGATGCTCGGCAAGCCCCAATTCTTTAAAGAGGGGGGCGATATCCCGATTTAAAATCGCCTCCGGACTGTGGCCGGAATAATAAGCGAGCACCAGCGCAACCAGTCCTTTGACAATATGGGCATCGCTATCGCCGCGAAAGCGTAATTGGGTGACGCCGTCATGGGTCTCCTGATCGGTCACCACCCATACTTGCGAGGCGCAGCCACGTACGCGATGCGCCTCGACGCGCTCATTTTCTTGAAGGCCTTCCAACTCGCGTCCAAGATCAATCAAATAGCGATAGCGATCTTCCCACGCATCCAGCATGGCAAAAGTTTCACGCACATCGTCAATTTGTAAGGTCATGGGACAGGATCACGATGCATCAAGAAGAGTGGGCTTCAAGAAGAGGGGACGTTAATAAGAGGAAGCGTGGTATTGCGTGCTGTCTTTATAATTATCGAGAGGATTTGGCCAGAGCCGCAGGCGCATGGGGCACGGTTTTTTCAATCAGTGCGGCGAGCGCATCGGGCTGTTTGGTTTTCATCGGCTCGACATGCTTGGCAGAGGAGGCAGGGCGGGGGGGTGTTTGAAGGTCGGTTTTGGGAAGGGAGGGGGCGTTTGGACGCTCCGCATTGGGTTTTTCCGACTTACTTTTTTCGGGTGTGATTTTATCTTGTTGAACTTTGTCTGGCTCGCTTTTGCTTCTCAGGCTGGTTGCTGCTTGCACACACAGGCCCGGATTGGCCAGACAGAGATCTTTGCCCAAGGCGATCAGATCACCAATTTGGTCGCGGCTATTGGCTGTTGGGGCGGCGGGAGCAGCGCTCTGTGCGGCATTGATCACATGCGGAGCCAGCGAAACGAGCTGTGCTGACAGATCAGCCGGACGGGAGGCCGCAGCCGAGACAGGTGTTGCATCCAGCTTGACGGGCGATAGAGCGTAAATGGTTCCAATCACCACGGCCGAGCGAAAGAGCGATCCAAACATCAAGAGACGTCCATTGTGCAGAGTGTCAGTGGAAGGAGATGGTGCTGTTGAACACGATCACGCCGCTCAAAGCGAGTTCTGTTGTGCTGCATGGTGAATGACTGGTAACTTTCTGGCCAGAATTGTGTTTTTCAGTTATAGCAGCCACAAGATATGGGGCGGGCTCTGATCAGAGCCATTGCTTTTTGCGCAAGACAATGGATGAAGGTCAGACCCACAGGCTGATGGTGTGTTGGGCAATGGGCCGCCGATTGGCGGGCTGGCTTTGAAGGTTGGGGAACCATGCAGGAGCATGAAAGAGAGAGCCCGATGAGGCTGTCTGATCGGATGCGACACTATGGGGTGCGCTTGCGGGCCTTTGCGGTTCGGCATCCGGGCCGCATTCTTTTGTCGGTCGTGCTGGTGGCTGCGATGGGAGGATTTGTCATCAATGCGCTGATGATGCAGACTGGTCGCCATCCGGCACCGTTGTTCGCATCTTTTGGGATTGTGACCAATGATCCAGTGCCGGTCCCGCGTCCGGTTCCTGTTCCTCCTGCTGATCCGCTGACGACGCTGATCCAGCAGAGCGGTGATCCGGTGCGCGAAGTGTTGTTCGTGCAGCGTGCGTTAAACCGTCTTGGCTATGGTCCAATCCAGCCAGACGGTGTATGGGGCGTAGCAACGCAGCAGGCGATTGACCGTTTTGTCAAAGATCGCAAATGGCCTCGGCAAGAGGGGCTGTCGCGGCGCTTGTTGTCTGAATTAAGTGAAGCCAGTGGGATGAAACTGGACTGATGAAACTGGACTTATGAAACTGGACTTGGGAGACGATTTGGTGCGCTTGCGCTCGGATATATGGGTGGATGCTTTCCGCAGACGCTGTGAAAAACTCGGCGGCTATGTGACCTTGCGTCGCCGCGGGGCACAGGATGCAGGCTCCATTTTTCTGTGCGTGGCACAGCCCGAGCGTAAAGTTGATGTCTATGGACCTGCGCCGCAATCAGCCTATATCCGTGAAGGGATGAGCCGCAAATTTGTGCGCATCAATGTCGAGCCATGGACCATGCTTGAGGTGGACCCGTTCTTGGATCGGCAATTGCGCTATGACCCCGATATCTGGATTTTGGATGTTGATGATGCGCGGGGCCGACATTTTTTGCTCGATGATGAAATTTTTGAAGAGCGTGCGCCCGTCGCACAGCTTCAAGCATAAGTTTTTGGGACGCATGAGTTTTGGGAAGCATGAGTTTTTGGAAAAACAAAACACTTGAGCAGCTCTCTCCCGAAGAATGGGAGCAGTTATGCGATGGCTGTGGCCGTTGTTGTCTTGTCAAATTGGAGGACGATGATAACGGCCAGATATATGCCACCGATGTTGGCTGTGAATTGTTTGATGCCGAGACCTGCCGCTGTCGTGATTATAGTCAGCGTTCGCACAAGGTCGCTGATTGTATCACTTTAACACCTGAATTGGTGCGCAGCTTGCCGTGGTTGCCGCCAAGCTGTGCCTATCGTTTGGTGGCAGAGGGCAAAGATTTACCCGCATGGCATCCGTTGCAAGCTGGAACCCCGGATGCCGTCCATGAACAGGGCGTTTCTGTGCGCGGACGGGTATGGGCTTTGGAAGATAGCGTGGCCCTTGAAGACCTGCCGCAGCGCATCCGCCGCTGGCCTTTGCAGTGGCCGCGTAAGCGGCGCTCAAAATGACATCCGCGTAAGCGGCGTTCAAAATAAGATCCGCGTAAGCGGCGTGAAAAAAATAATATCAGCGCAAGCGTCGCCAGGCCCATGAAGGGGAGTGTGTCATTCCCAAACCGACAGCGCACATTCCTTAAACAGAACGCTCTTTTGTTCCAAGGTCATGTAGGATAACAGGCGCATTTCCTCACGGCGCATCTCTTCTAATTTCTGGCGGCTCAGGCCGGACTTTTCCAAAAATTCCTCTAACTCATCCATCTTGTCATTGATCTGCCGAATAGCGACGAAAATTTCGGTCGTGGCTTTGCCCTGTGTCAGACCGAATGTGTCGATGGCGGACATCCGGCATTTCGCCCAGCCCTGCGGCTTATAGCGGGACAGCCAATCTTGCATGTTTTCCATGCGAACAACGGGGGTTTGCTTTTGTTGTTGGGCTTTGGCGGTCTCGATCCCCGCTAGGGTCAACAAGGCCAGAAGCAGCAGTGAAATGCCCGAGCGAAGCAGCGGCCGCGATAAAGCGTCTTGAATCCCAGATGTTGAAACAAATCGCGCGATCGGGGATGGCTGATCGATCGGACCAAATAGGGGGCGTGGCATAAGACTAGGCATAAGCAAGGACATAGGGTCTCCACAAGACGGGGGTCTCCACAAGACGGGGGTCTCCGCAAGACGGGATGAATGGGTCGCTCATCCGAACACTGAGATCAAATATAATATCAGCACATGCCGAACCTATAGCGGATGCGCATTGATTTTTTCATACTAAAGTATCATAAGCTCCGATAGAATTTGCTGAGCAGCATGGCGTTTGTGTCATAGTGTCTTGATCACGGATCGGCTATCCTAGCCCCATGCCTAATGAAAAGAGTTTGATGACCTCATGACTGCTGCGGATCATGCCCATCTTGTCCGGCAGCCTGTTCAGTGCGCCCATCATGCCAAAGGGGATGATTGTCGGGTCTGTCAGGTGCGCCCTTTAGGAATTTGTGCTGTTCTCGAACCGGATGAATGGTCGGCGATTGAACAGATTTCACAAACAGTGACATTCCAGGAACGCGACACGCTGGTGAGCGAGACCGACCCCTGTTCGCATTTTTATTCACTGACAGCGGGCGTGGCGCGGTTGATCCGGAGCCTGCCGGATGGACGTCGGCAGGTCATGGGTTTTGCGCTGCCGAGTGATTTTCTGGGGCTTTCGCTTGGCAAAAGCTGGACTTTTTCGGTCGAGGCGATCACACCGATCACCGCCTGCCGGTTTGCCCGCCATGCAATTATACAATTTGTTGATCAAAAACCGCATTTTTTGATGCGGATGCATGAAATGGCCTCCGCTGAGCTGAATTTGGCCCAAGATCACATGGTTTTATTGGGGCGTCTGACGGCTGAGGAAAAAATAGGCACATTCTTGCTGGAAATGCGGCGCCGTTGGGCGCGAATCGACGGCCATGCCAGCAATCATGTCCCGTTGCCGATGGGGCGGCAGGACATCGCTGATTATCTGGGTTTGACCATTGAAACGGTCAGCCGGACTATCAACCAAATGCAGCGGGAACGCCATTTGGTGATCGTGCCGGACGGGATCAGGCTGTTAGATGCGGCCTATTTCGAACATTTATCGCCCTCAGGCTGATCCTTATTGGATTATCGTCTAGCTTGTTTTGAGGGCTTGATCTGGATCAATGCGCGGGACTGATAGGGGCGCTTAGGTGAACGCAGCATTGGCTGCGGGTGTAAATAGACCTGATGGGTCTGACTGTGGCAGAGACGGAGCTTGACAATGGTGCAAGGCATTCAAAAGAAAATGACATGGGGTGAGGGCGGACTTGCGCTTGTAATGGCTGCTTTGGCGATCCTGTCGTTGGTGGTAGCAGCTAAGGCCTATACGGCGGCTTATGCTTTTCATGCCTATCTTTTCGCGGCAGCTTCGGTAGCGGCTGTCTTTATGATTTTGAACCATTATTACGAGCGTGATGCAGCTCTGCCCGAACAAACTATTGATGGAAAACCCAATTATAATATGGGGCCGGTCAAGTTTGCGACCATTGCTGCAGTATTTTGGGGGATCGCCGGATTTTTGGTTGGCTTGATCATTGCCACCCAGCTTGCTTATCCGGCTCTTAATTTCGACCTTCCCTATACGGCATTTGGTCGGTTGCGGCCTTTGCACACCTCTGCGGTCATTTTTGCTTTTGGCGGCAATGTGTTGTTGGCCACTTCTTTTTATTCGGTCCAGCGGACATGTCAGGCGCGTATAGCTGGTGAACTGGCCCCATGGTTTGTGGTCTTGGGTTATAATTTCTTCATCGTGATTGCTGGAACGGGCTATTTGTTGGGGATCACCCAAAGCAAAGAATATGCTGAGCCGGAATGGTATTCGGATCTGTGGCTGACCATTGTGTGGGTTGTGTATCTGCTGGTGTTTTTATTCACGCTCGCAAAACGCAAAGAGCCGCATATCTATGTCGCAAACTGGTTCTTTTTGGCTTTTATCGCGACGATTGCGGTGTTGCATCTCGTCAATAATGCAACCATTCCCGTTTCGATTTTCTCGCCTAAATCTTACATCGTATGGTCCGGCTTGCAGGATGCGATGGTGCAGTGGTGGTATGGACATAATGCGGTGGGTTTTTTCCTGACCGCAGGATTTCTGGCGATCATGTATTATTTCATGCCCAAACGGGCCGAGCGTCCGGTTTATTCCTATCGTTTGTCGATCATCCACTTCTGGGCGCTGATCTTCATGTATATCTGGGCTGGCCCGCATCACTTGCACTATACGGCTTTGCCGGATTGGGCGCAGACGCTGGGAATGACCTTCTCCATCATGTTGTGGATGCCCTCATGGGGCGGGATGATCAATGGTTTGATGACCCTGTCGGGGGCTTGGGATAAATTGCGGACCGATCCGGTGCTGCGCATGATGGTGGTGTCGGTGGCGTTTTACGGCATGTCGACCTTTGAAGGGCCGATGATGTCCATTAAAGCGGTCAATTCATTGTCGCATTATACCGACTGGACCATTGGGCACGTGCATTCTGGTGCGCTGGGATGGGTGGCTTATATTTCCTTCGGAGCGATTTATTGCCTCGTTCCATGGCTGTGGAACAAGCGGGAAGTGTATTCGCTGAAGCTCGTCAATTGGCATTTCTGGATTTCGACCATTGGCATCGTCATTTATATTTCATCGATGTGGGTGGCGGGTATTCTGCAAGGCTTGATGTGGCGTTCTTATACCAAATTGGGCTTCTTGGAATATTCCTTCATCGAAACAACCGAGGCCCTGCACCCGATGTATGTGATCCGGGCCATTGGCGGTGGCATGTTCCTCGTGGGTGCTTTGATCATGGCTTACAATGTTTACCGGACTATTTTTGATGGTGAACCCGTCAAGCACGCTGTTGCGAAACCCGCTTTGGCATCCGGACAGTGAGGAGCGCGTATCATGGCACATAACGAACACGCATCGGCTGCGAAAAAAACCGTCTGGACCCATCATCAGGTTTTCGAAAAAAATTCGATTATTCTGCTGATCGGAATTTTGATCGCTATTTCAATTGGTGGTTTGGTTGAAATTGTTCCACTGTTTTATCTCAAAAGCACTATTGAACGGGTGGAGGGCGTGCGTCCTTTGACACCTTTGGAATTGGCAGGCCGCAACATTTATGTGCGGGAAGGATGCTATAACTGCCATTCGCAAATGATCCGTCCGCTGCGCGACGAGGTGGAGCGTTACGGCCATTATTCGCTGGCAGCGGAAAGCATGTATGATCACCCCTTCCAATGGGGATCAAAACGGACCGGTCCGGACATTGCGCGGGTTGGCGGTAAATATTCGGATGATTGGCATAAAGACCACATGCGTAATCCGCGTTCGGTTGTGCCAGCCTCGATCATGCCGGGCTATCCCTTCTTAGAACAGACACCGCTAAGCGTGCCTCATATTGCGCAAGATATGGCTGTTTTAGCTTTGGAAGGCGTGCCCTATAGCGAGGAGATGATCAACAGCGCTTTGTCGGATTTGGTTACACAAGGATCGGCTGAAGATCAGAATACGGCAGGCTTTTTGAAACGCTATCCGAAAGCGCAGGTGCGTGATCTCGGGGGCGTGCAGGGACGGTTGACCGAACTCGACGCCATGATCGCCTATCTGCAACAGCTCGGCACCATGGTCGACTTCAAAGTCTATGATGACAAAGCCAATATTCGCTAAGGGAGCAGCAGCATGACCCTGACATTTGAGAGTCTGTCGGCTTTTGCGGCAAGCTGGGGAACGGCCTATTTTGCTGTGCTGTTTCTTGTGGCCATGGGCTATGCTCTTTGGCCCTCCCGCAAGGAAGAATTTGACCATGCGGCCCGCATTCCGCTGACGGAGGATTGAGACAATGGACCAGAGTAAATCTTCGCAACACGATCATGCGGGACATACTGTCGGCACGACAGGGCATGAGTGGGACGGGATCGAGGAGTTCAACAATCCTTTGCCCCGTTGGTGGCTGTGGACCTTTTACGTCACCATCCTGTGGGCGGTGGGCTATTGGGTTGTCTATCCGGCCATTCCATTGATCAGTAGCTTTACAAAAGGCTCGTTCGGCTGGGCATCGCGCACACAGGTTGAAATCGATATCGCTGAGTTGAAGGCCACGCGCCATGATATGGTCGTCAAGATCGAACAGACCGCCTTGGCCGATATTGAGAAAACCCCTGAGCTGCTGTCCTTTGCACGGGCGCAAGGCGGCGCTGCATTTGCGGTCAATTGTGCGCCTTGCCATGGGGCAGGTGCGCAAGGTTTTAAAGGCTATCCCAATTTGAATGACGATGATTGGATTTGGGGTGGCAAGCTGGCCGATATCGAAAAAACCATTGTGCACGGGGTGCGCTGGGAAGCCGATCCCGATAGCCGGGTGGGGGTCATGCCAGCTTTTGGTCGTGATGGACTTCTGCCACGTAAAGACGTACTGGCGGTCGCCGATTATGTGCTGTCTTTGTCCGGTTTGCCGGTTGAAAAGGGGGCAGATCTCGCCTCGGGCCAGAAGATTTTCGCAGCCAATTGTGCAGCCTGCCATGGTGATCAGGGCAAGGGCAATCAGGAGGTCGGCGCGCCGAACCTGACTGATAAAGTGTGGCTTTATGGCGGTGACCGCGCTTCCGTCATTGAGCGCATCACGGTTGGCGGCGGCGGTGTGATGCCGGCTTGGGGGCAGCGGCTTGATAAAGCCACGATTAAATCCTTGACCGTTTACGTCCATTCTTTGGGCGGTGGCCAATAAAGCGCTTATTCGGCCTTATTCCTTTGGGATGAGGCCCCGTTTTCTGCATGCGGCCCCGTGACGGGCCGCATGGTCGTTTCATAAAGCGCTTTTACAAACCCGGTTGGGCGCATTATATAAGACGATGAGCGCTCAAGAATGACGTCAGATCATTCGGAGACACTGCGGGATGGAGCCAATTTGAGGGGGCGAGCTTCACGTTAGGAGAGTAGATATGTCAGCCTCAACATCGACATTTGACCCGCATCACGAAGAACCGGATCTGCCGCTTTATGAAGCGCGGCGCCAAATCTATCCGCAAGCGGTGCACGGGATCTTTCGCAAGATCAAATGGGCGATTTTAATCGTCACGTTGGGCATTTATTATTTGCTGCCATTCGTGCGCTGGGATCGTGGGCCGGGGGCGCCGGGACAGGCTGTGCTGGTGGATTTGGAACACCGCCGGGCTTATTTTTTCTTCATCGAGATTTGGCCACAGGAAGTTTATTATCTAACAGGCTTGCTGATTATCGCCGCCTTGACGCTATTTTTAATGAATGCTCTGGCGGGCCGGATCTGGTGCGGCTATTTGTGCCCGCAAACGGTCTGGACCGATTTGTTCATGTGGGTGGAGCGGGTTGTTGAGGGCGACCGGCGCGATCGGATGCAGCGCGATGCGGGCCCTTTTGATCTTGAAGTCTTTGCGCTCAAATTGCTCAAACACACTTTTTGGCTGCTGATCGCCTGGTGGACCGGCGGGGCGTGGGTTTTGTATTTTTCTGATGCACCGACTTTGGTGATGGACTTGCTTACCTTTCAGGCCTCTGCATCAACATATACTGCGATTTTGATTCTGACTGCCACTACCTATATTTTTGCCGGTTGGATGCGTGAGCAGGTTTGTCTTTATATGTGTCCGTGGCCGCGAATTCAGGCTGCTTTGACGGATGAATATGCGCTGAATGTTACCTATCGCTTTGATCGGGGTGAGCAGCGGATGTCTCTAAAAAAAGCCCAACAAGCGCGCCAAGCTGGGCAGACGGTTGGTGATTGTATCGATTGCAATCAATGCGTTTTTGCTTGTCCAACAGGGGTTGATATTCGGCACGGGTCGCAGCTTGGCTGTATCCAGTGTGGATTGTGTATTGATGCGTGTGATGATGTGATGACCAAAATTGGACGTCCAACAAGGCTGATCGCCTATGATACGGACATCAATATCAAACGTCGCCGCGAAGGCTTGCCCAATATTTTCCGCCCCATACGGGTGCGCACCCTATTATATGTCGGTTTGATCGCTTTGATTGGTGGGGTAATGTTATGGCAATTGATCCATCGCGCTCCCTTTACGGTGAGTGTGATCCATGATCGTAATCCCGTTTATGTCAAATTGTCGGATGGGCATATTCGTAATGCTTACACGGTTCGGATTGCCAATATGCTGGCCGATGAGCGGCGTTTCCGTTTTCATGTTGCGGGTCTTGAGGATGCGCATGTGGCCATCATCGGTGAAGACACAGCGGTGGAAGGCGCATTGATGGTTGCGGTGGGGCCGGACCAAACACGTGAATTCCGTGTTTTGGTTACCTCGCTTGATAATCCGCAGCGCAAAGAGCCCGTGACGCTGTATTTTGAAATTCAGGATCAGGAGATTGGCCGCACCGCGGTTGGGCGGGATTTTTTCCGCACGCCATCAACGGCCCGCTAGGACCTGTTGAGGCTGAACCTAAGTGGAGGCAAGATGAAGGCGCGCCTGTTGAGAAAACAGCGTGGTTTAGGCAATTAATGACTGTGACGTGACACAGGCTCTTGTGTCACTTTGAAAGTAAGTTATCTGGTGTTGATGAGAGAGAAAGCCATGACGATTCAGTCACCTCCCACCCCGCCCCATGCTTTGGGGTCTGATGCACCCACCCCATCTGGATTTAGACTGACAGGGCGGATGGTGTTGTTGATTTTGGTGTCGTTTTTTGGTGTTGTGATTACCGTCAATCTCTATATGGCTTATGTTGCCGTGAACACCTTTAGCGGGCTGCAAACGCAACGCCCCTATGAAACCGGTTTAAAATTCAATCACACGATGAAAAATGCCCAACGCCAGATAGAGCAACATTGGAGCGTGTCATCGCATTATGAGCGGCAAGCAGATGGGCAGGTTAAACTGAATTTGTCGATGCGCGATGGATCGGGGCGCCCGATTGAAAATGTTGTTGCTAAAGTCAGCCTCGTCTCTCCGGTTAATGCGCTCAATGATGCGGATTTTGATCTGGTCGCACAAGCGCCGGGAGAGATGGTGGGGACAACACGCGCTGAGGCCGGGCAATGGGATTTGGTGATTGCGATCTCCCAAGGCACTCAGCAAGGCGCTCAGGAAGTCTTTCGGTCGGTCAGCCGGATCTCGCTGCGGTAACGGGCCGGATAATCAATTGGATCCTGTATGGCATGGCATGAGCGATCAGGAAGCGGAAGTTGGCATGGGCTTTGGTGCGGTCATGCTGCGCAGGCCAAACGAGTTATCCTCTGATGTCTGATCGCCCCACTCACGCTTTGTCTGACCTTCGCTGTGAATGGGTGATTGAAGGCATTACATCACCCCAAGCGCAACGCGATATTGAACAAGCGCTTAACGCCTTGCCCGAGCTGCGCTATGCGCGGCTGAATTTGACCAATCGCCGTTTAACCACCGAATGGAGCAAGCCCGGGCAAAACACCGCGCCCTTACTCTCGGCGCTGGCGGGGTTGGGCTATCGTGCTGTTCCCTTCACACAGAATGAAGCTGAAGCGTTGCAGGCGCAACGCACGCAATGGTTGCTGCGCTGTCTGGCGGTGTCTGGTTTTGCCGCTATGAATGTGATGCTGCTGTCGGTTTCAGTCTGGTCTGGCAATGCGACAGAAATTGCACCCGAAACGCGCGATCTGTTTCATTGGTTATCGGCATTGATTGCCTTGCCGGCAGCTGGATTTGCCGGACAACCGTTTTTTTATGCAGCGATGGCGGCCTTGCGCGAGCGCGATATGACGATGGATGTGCCGATTTCATTGGGCGTTTTATTGGCGCTGGGCATGTCGGTTTATGAAACGGCGGTGCATGCGCAGCATGCTTATTTTGACTCGGCGTTGATGCTATTGTTTTTTTTATTATTGGGGCGCGTGCTCGATCATGTGATGCGGTTGCGCACCCGTGCTTTAGCGGCCAATCTTGCAGCCTTGCGGGCCCCTTTTGCGCATCGTTTGCAGGCCGATGGGCAAGTGGAAGAGGTGCCCGCCGATGCACTGAAACCCGATGATCTGATCTTGGTTTTACCCGGGGATCGGTTGCCAGCGGATGGGCAGGTGATCGAGGGGCGTTCGGATTTAGATGAAAGTTTTCTCACCGGAGAAAGTCTGCCGCGCCTCGTGGCGCCCGGAGACTTGATTTATGCCGGGATGCTGAATGGTGCCGGACAGTTGCGGGTGCGGGTGGCACAAACAGGTAGTCAAACCCTGTTATCGGAAATTGAAGCGCTGATGGAAAAGGCCTTGGCTGTGCGGTCGCGCTATGTGCAGTGGGCGGATCGAATCGCGCGTATTTATGCACCGATTGTTCATGTGATGGCGGCGGTGACAGCGGCGGGCTGGTTGTTGCTTGGGGCTGGCCTGCATGAAGCGCTGATCATTGCCATTGCCGTTTTAATCATCACCTGTCCCTGCGCTCTTGCCTTGGCTGCCCCGGCGGTTCAGGTGGTGGTGTCCGGTGCTTTGTTGCGGGCGGGTTTGTTGATGCGCGCGGGCGATGTGATCGAGCGGCTCGCGGATGTGGATCTGGTGGTGTTCGATAAGACGGGCACGCTGACAGTTCCTGATGAGGTGGGTCTTGATCTGGGCGCGCTGCCTGTGTCCATGCAGCTCTTGGCGGGGCGGTTGGCGCTGTCAAGCAAGCATCCATTGGCGCGTGCCGTGCAGCAAGCCGTCAAAGCGCAAGGCCACCTTTTGCAGCCGCTTGAAGGGGCGGTGGAACAAATCGGTGCGGGGGTTGAGGCGCGGATTGATGGGGTCAGCATCAAGCTCGGCAGTCCGACTTTTTGCGGTGCTGCGCAGGAGGCAGAGAGCGACAGGCCCGATGTCTCCTTGCTGGCTTTTCGGTATGGGACGCAGGTGTGGATGATGCCGGTTGCACAAATTTTGCGTCGGGATGCGCTTGCAACCGTTCAGGCATTGCAGGCCATGGGGCTTAAGGTCATGATCCTGTCAGGCGACCGTCCGGCTGCGGTGGCCCCTGTTGCGGCTCATTTGGGGATCGGGATGTGGGAGGCCGCGCTCAAGCCTGCGGATAAGCTGGCCCGGTTGCAGACGCTTCGCCAAGCCGGGCAGCAGGTTTTAATGGTTGGGGATGGACTGAATGATGCGCCCGCTTTGGCCGCCGCCTCAGTCTCTATGTCGCCAGCCAGCGGGGCGGATATTACACAGGCTGCGGCGGATCTGGTTTTTATGGGCGAGCGGCTGGGTGGCGTTGCAGAGGCCTTGCGTCTGTGCCGTAAAGGGCGCAGGGTCATGATGGAAAATTTCCTGCTGGCGCTGGTCTACAATCTCTTGGCGGTGCCTTTGGCGGTTTTAGGCTATGTAACCCCTTTACTGGCGGCAGCGGCCATGTCGGGATCATCCATTTTAGTGGCACTCAATGCCCTGCGGGCGAGCACGGGAACACCAAAGGAGGCGCAGAGCTAATGGATGTGTTGCTCTATCTCGTGCCGACCGCTTTGGGTTTAGGATTGTTGGGGCTGTTTGCCTTTATGTGGTCGCTTAAAACAGGCCAATATGACGATCTGGAAGGCGCGGCCCAACGTATTCTCGATGATGATGATCTGGCAGGGCCGCACTGATGACGATGCGGCCCGCTTGCTTGATGGGAGAGACTGATGGGCGCCAATAGTGCGCGCTTTCGGGCCGGACAATTATTTTGTGCCTGTGATAGCGATGGGATGCCATTGGCCGTTGGTGCGGTGCCCGATCAAACCACGATCTGGCATGTCAGCCTGTCTTTTGCCTTGTCTGTGCTGGCGCAAATTTTGACGGTTTCCGCCTTGCCGCTGATCAGCATCGCGCTGGCTCCAGAGCCGCAGATGCGCGCTTGGCCCTATATGGGGATGCTGGTTGGTGGGGCGCTCGCGACCTTCCCCGCGAGTTATCTGTTGGATTTATTCGGGCGGCGGGCTGCTTTTGCTTTGGGGGCCAGTCTTGGACTTGCGGGCGGTGTCTTGGCCTTTTGGTCGGTGCTTCATCAAGCCTTTATGCCGTTTCTGATTGGGGTGATTTGGCTGGGCATGGCGCAAGGCTTTGGCTTGTTTTATCGACATGCAGGCTCTGTTTCGGCTTTTGGGGCGACGGGACGCATTTTTGGGGCAGGGGTTGGTGCCGCGCTCGCCGCACCACTGCTGATCGAAGGGCTCACTGCAGTGGCGGGTGTGGATGCACAGGCCTTGGCATTGTTGGCTGCGGGCTTTGTCTATTTGTTGGCGCTGGCCTTGTCTGTCATGTTGCCCGCGCGGCAAATCGAAGCCGCTGACGAGAGGATTGCGGCGTTTGATGGTAGGGCGGGGCGACGCTTTATCGGGGCCAGTTTGATGGCGGGTTTGGCATGGGCCTTGATGAGCGGGGTCATGGCGCATGCGCCCTTGGCTTTGGCAGGTTGCGGCCTGAGTTTTGATGGGTCTGTGCTGGCGATGGCGGTGCATCTGATGGCGATGTACGCGCCCGGTTTTGTAATCGGCTATTGGGTGTTGCGCTGGGGTGGTTTAGCGGTTGGATTGGTTGGGGTGGCGCTGTTAGGCGCAGCCGCCTTGGCCTTACCCTTTCAGGCCAGCGCTGGGGGGCTGATAGGGCTATTAGCAATGGCAGGGATGGGCTGGGGCATTGCAACCATTGGCGCCAGTGCGTGGCTGCATCAAGCGCATCGTCCAACCCCGTTGATGCTGGCGGGCCATGATTTGATCTTGTTTTTAAGTGCAATCGCGGGCGTGTGGACGTTGCGCTTTGTTTGAAGGGCACAGAGGCCTCAAGACCCTTTTTAAAATTGGCGGCTTCAGCCGCCTTTGACCCCTTGCGTATTGACATAAAGCGCATAAAGCGCA
>CAWUMW010000020.1:0-18017 GCA_963923415.1 uncultured Hyphomicrobiales bacterium
GGGCAGGGTGTATGGATTTCTTTTCTGGTCACTATGCTGGTTAGAAATCTTGATATGAGCCTCACAGCGGCCGGAATTTATTTCTCGATCATGCAAGTCACAGGCGTGCTCGGTCGTATTCTGCTTGGCTTTATCGCCGACCGCATCGGCTCTGGACGTGAGACCTTACGCATGAACGCGGTTGCTTCGTCGCTCACAACATGTGCTCTGTTTTTTTTAAGCCCCGATTGGCCCGCTTGGGCCATCGCCCTGTTATGTGGTCTCGCCGGCATCACCGTCACAAGCTGGAATGGCGTACAGATTGCCGAAATTGCCCGCCTTGTCCCGCTCGAACGCGTTCGGGAAGCGTCATCGGGAGCAACCTTGATTTTATTTTTAGGCTATGTGATCGGTCCCGCCGGTTTTGCCTTGCTGATCGCACTCACGGGGCAAATGCAGATTGGGCTGATGGCAACCTGCTTCATTGCCGGCATGGCAGCCTTAATCCTGCCCCGCGACAAAGCGGCTGCCGTTAAATAGATAAAGCATCCGCGATAATGCTTTTAAAATGCGCTTTAATGGCCTTGACTACCAATCGGGTATCGCGCCGCTCCAAAGCATCAACAATTTTGAGATGTTCCGCATAATCCTTGGCAATGCGAGGTGGAAGTTTATCGACATCAAACAAACGCGTTGTTGTCCGTAAAGCACGGATCATGTTTGTTAAAACTTCATTGCCACAATAATTGACATAAAGGCCATGCACATCGTCATCGGTGAACCAATGCGCTGGCTGATTAATTTCTTGTCCAACCAATGTCGCTTGGATCTCAGCTCTCACTTGATCAATTTTAGTGGTTGGGACGCGCCCAATCGACATCACAGCGGCTTCAATTTCCAAGATTTCTCTGACCTTGAACGCCTGCAAATATTCCGCAAGCTCCACCCGCCGCACCATGAAAGAGCGCCCGCTGGTTTTTTGAATCATGCCCTCGCCTTCAAGCCGCTGGAGGGCTTCGCGCAGCGGTGTGCGCGATATTCCCAAGGCTTCCGCTAAGCGTGATTCGACGATGGTGTTGCCGGGTCTGAGCGTTCGCTTCCGGATCAACTCCAATACGGCTTCATAGGCCTGTCCTGAGAGAGTCCGGGGCTCAAATGGCTTATTCATTAGGCGCACCAAATTCCTGAAAACCGATGAAAAAACGCACACACAGCAGATCGGTTTCCTTTCATGATACGCCGGACAAAGACGTTTGGGGAGGGGGGCAGCTTCCCTCTTTTCCAAAAAAAGCGCCTGAGCCTTCTAATAAATTGAAATCTGAATCGGTCCATAAAAATCTGCAGCTTGGCTCTCCTTTTCATAAAACGCAGCGCAAATGGGCAGGGAAGCCACAAAGTCGCGGATCGGCTTGGAAATTGATCTGGCCAATCAGATCGGAACAGCCTATCGTGTCCGAGCGGGGCTGCGGGGTGCGTGAGGACAACTGCAATTCCCGGGGCCTTATCGATCCTTAAGGGAACTGTCCCTGGCCTGGTCCGTGGACCAGATCATAACGGTGCCCACCTACTTTGTAGGTTCCCGGGATCGACCGTCCCACGGCTTTTGTGGCTCCGCACTTTTGATCCATCAGACAGAGGACCGCGGCTCCGAAAGCCTGAAATTTGGTTGAAAACCAGTGCCTTTTTCAGAAAAAAAACAGGCGCTGCGACGGCAAATCCGGTCGCGACGCCAGTCCATCCCCCTGCAGGATCGCCTGAAAGCGGCAACCCGCCTCACCGATCACCTCACCGCATTGGCACAGAGCTGGCCCCCTCAAACCATTGCCGGCTATCACCCGATGGGCAGTGAAATCGACATCACGCCGGCCATGATCGCACTTGAGAAAGCCGGACATCGCATGGCCCTACCCGCCATCCATGATCAGACGTTGCAATTTCGGCTCATCCGCCTTGGGGATCCCTTACAAGACGGACCTCACACCACATTCCAACCCGGACCGGACCGACCGCTGTGCCGCCCGAAGGTTCTGTTGGTGCCGCTGATCGCCTTTGACCGCGCGCTCAATCGCCTTGGGCAAGGGGCAGGATATTATGATCGCGCCATCGCCTCTTTACGGCAAGAAGGAGAGGTTCAGGCTATTGGTATCGCTTATGAGTGCCAACGGCTTGAAATGCTGCCCGCTGAACCGCATGATCAAAAGCTCGATCTTGTGATCACCGAAGACGCGCTCTATCACCCCATCACGGATTAAGTGGAGAACAAACCATGCGCTTATTGTTTTTGGGGGATGTGGTCGGTCGGCCCGGTCGCGTTGCCATTCAACAGCATTTACCCGGCTTGCGGGCGCAATGGGCTTTGGACTGTGTGATTGTCAACGGGGAGAATGCGGCGGGTGGCTTTGGAATTACCGAAAGCATCTGCGAAGAATTACTCGCTGCTGGCGCTGATGTCATCACCTTGGGCAATCATTCATTCGACCAACGTGATGCGCTGGTATTTATCGAGCGCCAACCGCGTCTTTTGCGCCCCATCAACATGCCACAAGGCACGCCGGGACGGGGCGCCACTGTTGTTCCGACGGCCCAAGGCGAGATGGTTCTGGTGATTAATGCCATGGGTCGGCTGTTTATGGATCCGCTTGATGATCCGTTTGCCGCGGTTGACCGTGCGCTTGAGCACTGCCCGATGGGGAGCGGCTGCGATGCGGCATTGGTGGATTTCCACGCCGAAGCAACCAGCGAAAAACAAGCCATGGGCGCTTATTTGGATGGGCGGGTCAGCTGCGTTGTGGGCACCCATACCCATGTCCCAACCGCCGATCTGCGCATTCAGCCGCGCGGCACAGCCTATCTCTCCGATGCTGGCATGTGCGGCGATTATGATTCCATCTTAGGCATGGCCAAAGGAGAACCGATCCGGCGGTTTGTGGAAAAAACCCCCGGCGCCCGCTTGGAAGCGGCTTCGGGGGAAGGGACACTCGCCGGTCTTGCAGTGGAGATTGATCCAGCCAGCGGCCTGACCCTCATGGCCCAAACCGTGCGGATCGGCCCTCATTTGCAAGAAAGCCGGCCCAGTTTCTGGGGATAAAGCCCTTTCCGACCGCCCATCAGCGCAACGCGGCGGGAAAGGCTTCAATTTTCGATCAAGCCAGCCTATAAGGTCCAACAAAACATCCCCCATGGGATCAAGGCGCCGATCACTGTGTCGCTTTCGATCCGTTGGCCCACCCTATAAGGACAAGACCATGGCCGGTCATTCGCAGTTTAAAAACATCATGCACCGTAAAGGACGGCAGGACGCGATGCGATCCAAGCTGTTCTCCAAACTGGCGCGCGAAATCACCGTTTCTGCAAAAATGGGGCTTCCAGACCCTTCCATGAATGCCCGTCTGCGTGCCGCTATTCTGGCTGCCCGTTCAGAAAATATGCCCAAAGACAATATTGAACGCGCCATCAAAAAAGCCTCGGGCAGTGATGGAGAAAATTATGATGAAATCCGCTATGAGGGCTATGCGCCCGGTGGCGTGGCGGTCATCATTGAAGCCTTAACGGACAATCGCAACCGCACGGCCTCTGAAATCCGCTCCTATTTCACAAAGGCGGGCGGCAGCCTCGCAGAAACAGGTGCCGTGTCCTTCATGTTTGATCATGTCGGCGCCGTTGAATTTGAACCCAAAGCAGCGGATGCGGACACGATGATGGAAGCGGCCATCAATGCTGGGGCCGATGATGTCAGTTCTGATGAACATGGTCATGAGATCATCACCGCATTAGAAAGCCTCAGAGATGTGGCGACCGCTCTTGAAAGCCAGTTTGGTGAACCCCGCAAAGCTAAATTGATCTGGCGGGCTCAGAACATGATTGCAGTGGACGACGAAGCGGGCGAAAAAATTATGAAACTGCTCGATGCTTTGGAAGAAAATGACGATGTGCAACATGTCTATTCCAATGCCGAATTTTCTGATGCTCTGATGGCAAAGCTTGGCGGGTAACCTATCTATTATAATCTGATGGACTTTCCCATTCTCTTAACCACGAGCCAAAATACTGAAAACTTTATCAATCAAAGGAAGAGCTGCATCGACTCCGTATTTACCAGCCAAAATCCAAATGAGAATTTAAAGATCGGATTTACTGATGAGCGCCACCCGCATTCTTGGTCTTGATCCCGGCCTGCGCAATATGGGTTGGGGGCTCATTGAAGCGGACGGATCACATCTACATTTTATTGCCTGCGGCACCATCAAATCCGATGACAAGCTGACATTGGCCGACCGGCTATGCCAATTATTTGATGGCCTGTCAGAGGTTGTGCATCTGTACCAACCGCACGAAGCCGCCGTCGAAGAAACCTTTGTGAACAAAGATGCCCGCGCCACGTTGAAGCTTGGTCAGGCACGTGGCATCGCGATGCTGGTTCCCGCACGTGCGGGATTACGCATTGCCGAATATGCGCCCAATCTGGTGAAAAAAACCGTGGTTGGTGCCGGCCACGCCGAAAAACAACAAATTCACATGATGGTCAAAGTATTATTGCCAAAATCAGACGCAAAAACACCCGATGCGGCAGATGCCTTGGCGCTGGCGCTGACCCATGCCCAGCATCGACAATCCCAACGCCTGCTCAACAGAGTATAAGCTTTTTTGCAAACAGGGTTGCTCTCGATGGGGCCAAGGGCCAATGTGCTATAGATGTGCTATAGAACAGATGAGAAACGAATCGTCTCATCCCTAATCCCGCCTAGCCTGTCATGACGAGCCCGCCGATGTATCAACCGCCCCATTTCCGCGAAACAGATGACGCACGCTGCCACGCGCTGATCCGTGCCCGCCCGTTAGGGCTTTTGATCAGCGCTGAGGCGGATATGATCACCGCCAATCCCATTCCCTTCCTTCTTGATGCTGAGGCGGGCGAAAAAGGCGTGCTACGCTGCCATGTGGCGCGGGCCAATCCGCATTGGAAAGCCTTCGCCCAACCAAGCGCCGCTTTGGTGGTTTTTCAGGACACCACGCATTATATCCATCCCGGCTGGTATGAGACCAAACGCGAGACCGGCAAAGTTGTCCCGACATGGAATTATGCCATGGTTCAAGTGCGCGGACAGGCGGTGATCCGCGATGATGCAGCATGGCTCGGCCAACAAATCCGCGATCTCACCACGATGATGGAAGGACGCTATCCCGACCCTTGGGCGGTTGAGGATGCGCCCGAAACTTTTATTGCGGCCCAGATCCGCGGCATTGTCGGCATTGAACTCACCATCACCGATATTGTGGGCAAATGGAAGGTCAGCCAGAACCGGTCAGAGGCCGACCGCAACGGCGTGATCCAAGGGCTAAACGAACAAGGCGATGCGGAAGCGCGCGCCATGGCTGATCTCGTCAAAAGCCGCATGGAGACGCAATCGTGATTGGCAAACTCAAGGGCTTGATTGATAGCTATCACGACGACACCGTCATTCTGGATGTTCAAGGTGTTGGCTATCTCATTCATTGCTCGGGCCGCACCCTGACCGCCCTGCCCCCTGTGGGGGAAGCAGCCAGCCTGATCATTGAAACTCATGTACGCGAAGACATGATCCGTCTTTATGGCTTTCGTACCGAGGCGGAGCGCGAATGGTTTAAATTGCTGCAATCCGTCCAAGGGGTAGGCAGCAAAGTGGCCTTGGGAATTTTGTCGGCTCTGGATTTAGGCGCTCTGGCTACAGCAATCAGCACGCTCGACAAAGCCATGGTGGCCCGTGCGCCGGGGGTTGGCCCCAAACTCGCTGCACGCATTGTGGCAGAGCTTAAAGACAAAGCGCCCGGCTTGGCAGCGATTGATCCTTTGGTGAGCCGTCTGGCTGGTGCGGTGGAGGGAGGCGCTGCGGTCCCCGCCCCTGTCAGTGATGCGGTCTCTGCACTCGTTAATCTTGGCTATGGACAGGCACAAGCCTCTGCAGCCATCGCTGCTGTGCTCAATCGCGCGGGTGACGATCTTCCCACCGCGCAATTGATCCGTCTGGGCTTGAAGGAAATGGCGAAATGACCGGCACGTCACGATTTCTCTCTCCCGAACGCCGAATGGATGACATTGACACATCCATTCGTCCGCTTTCGCTGGATGACTTTACTGGACAGGCTGCGGCACGGGCCAATCTGAAAGTTTTTATTGAAGCTGCAAAAACACGCAAGCATGCGCTTGACCATGTTTTATTTGTTGGTCCCCCCGGCTTGGGTAAAACCACTTTGGCGCAAATTGTTGCGCGGGAAATGGGCGTGAATTTTCGTTCGACCTCCGGCCCTGTGATAGCCAAAGCAGGCGATTTGGCCGCACAGCTCACCAATCTTGAAGACAATGATGTCTTGTTCATTGACGAGATCCATCGCCTGAGTCCGGCCGTTGAAGAAATTCTTTATCCGGCCATGGAAGATTACCAATTGGATTTGATCATTGGGGAAGGGCCTGCCGCCCGATCCGTTAAGATTGATCTGCCCAAATTCACTTTGGTGGGCGCAACAACGCGGGCCGGCCTGCTCACCACGCCGCTGCGCGATCGCTTCGGGATTCCCATCCGTTTGAATTTTTATACAGTGGAAGAACTTGAAAGCATCATCAAGCGCGGCGCACGGGTGCTCGAAATTCCGATGAGCGATGAAGGCGCCAATGAAATTGCCCGCCGCGCACGCGGCACGCCGCGCATTGCCGGGCGTCTGCTGCGCCGCGTCCGTGATTTTGCGATTGTTGACAAAGCCCCGCAAATTACCCGCGACATTGCCGACCGGTCTCTCAGCCTGCTGGATGTCGACCGGATTGGGCTTGATCTCATGGATCGTCGCTATCTCGATATGGTGGCGATGAATTTTGGCGGTGGGCCTGTGGGCATTGAAACCATTGCTGCGGCTTTATCGGAACCGCGTGATGCTATTGAAGATATTATTGAACCCTATTTGCTTCAGCAGGGATTTTTACAACGCACACCACGCGGACGGCTTTTAACGCCGCAAGCCTTTCGACATTTAGGCCTTGCTGAGCCTAAGCGCGAAGGAAGCCAATTTGCTTTATTTGATTCCGAGAGCGACGCGTAAAACGCAACAACACCTATGATTAAAAATACGCGCGAATAAAAAACGCTCCCGAAGGAGCGTTTGATCAGACTGTGTTTGAGAGAGTGCTGAGATCAGAGCCTAAACCTTAGCGCGGCAAGCTGGTTGACCCCATCAAATAACGATCAACACTATGGGCGGCTTGCCGGCCTTCACGGATCGCCCAAACAACCAAGGATTGACCGCGCCGCATATCGCCACAAGCAAAGATTTTATCACTATTTGTCTTATAAGCGACCATATCAGCCATCACATTGCCGCGCGGATCCAACTTCACACCAAGCTCTTGTGTCAGCGCCTCTGTCACAGGAGATACAAAGCCCATCGCCAACAAGACGAGATCGGCCTTGAGGGTAAATTCCGTTCCGGCCACCGGTTTGAATTGCGCATCAACCCGCACGCAATCAAGACCTTTGACATGTCCATCTTCACCAGAAAAAGCCACCGTATTGACAGCGAAATCGCGCTCGGCCCCTTCTTCCTGAGAGGAGGAGGTCCGCATTTTCAAAGGCCAATTCGGCCAGGTCAGCAATTTATTTTCTTTTTCAGGCGGCATCGGCATGATTTCAATTTGCGTTACCGACAAAGCGCCTTGACGGATCGACGTGCCGATACAATCGGACCCCGTATCACCGCCGCCGATCACCACAACATGCTTGCCTGATGCAATAATCGGCTCCCGACCTTGCAAGGGCTCATGTGAAACCCGGCGATTTTGTTGCGGTAAAAAATCCATGGCGAAATGAACGCCATGCAAGTCACGACCCGGCACAGACAAGTCACGCGGCTTTTCTGCACCACCCGCCAAAATTACCGCATCATAGCCATCGGCTAATTCTTTAAATGATGTGGCTTGGCCAATCTCAACGCCGGTGTGGAACACAACGCCTTCGGCCTGCATTTGCTCGATCCGACGATCGATCAAAGTCTTTTCCATTTTGAAATCAGGAATACCATAGCGCAGCAGCCCACCTGCCTTAGCGTGTTTTTCAAACACATGCACATCATGACCCGCCCGGGCCAATTGTTGTGCGGCAGCAAGACCAGCAGGGCCCGAACCGACAATAGCAATGCGCTTGCCGGTTTTGTGGCTGGGCACCTCAGGCACAATCCAGCCCTCCGTCCATCCCCGATCCACAATCGCACATTCAATGGTTTTAATGGTTACCGGCGCATCATTGAGATTGAGCGTGCAGGACGCCTCACAAGGTGCAGGACAGACCCGCCCCGTAAATTCAGGAAAATTATTGGTGGAATGCAGATTGCTTAACGCCTCCTGCCAATCCCCATGATAGACAAGATCATTCCAATCCGGGATCTGGTTATTAACCGGACATCCGTTATGGCAATAAGGAATGCCGCAATTCATACAGCGTGCAGCTTGATCCCGCGTTGCCTCTTCTGACAACGGCAGGATGAACTCTTTATAATGACGAATGCGATCAGAGGCCGGCGCATAACGCCGATCATGACGGTCGATTTCTAAAAACCCTGTGACCTTACCCATGGTTATTCTCCCGCAATGGCCACAGGGCCAGCATTTTGCTGCATCAACTCTTGCAAGGCGCGCCGATATTCAACCGGCATAACCTTACGGAATTTTGGTTTGTAATGATCCCAAGCATCTAGAATCTGCTGAGCCCGTTCAGAGCCCGTGTAGCGCAAATGATTGCTGATCAAACGATGCAGCCGCTCAGTATCATGACGGGTCATATCTTTCATCACATCGACCCGTCCGTGGCCGATCAAATCACCGCCTTGATGATTGAGGCGTTGGTTATTTTCTTCTTCATCTGGCAAAGGCTCAAGCTCGATCATGGCCATGTTACAACGGTTCGCAAAGTCCCCTTCTTCATCGAGAACATAAGCAATGCCGCCCGACATGCCGGCTGCAAAATTGCGGCCCGTTTTACCGATCACCACCACAACGCCGCCGGTCATATATTCGCAGCCATGATCGCCCGTGCCTTCCACGACCGCGACAGCGCCGGAATTGCGAACCGCAAACCGTTCCCCCGCCACACCGCGGAAATAACATTCACCGGAAATCGCACCATACATGACGGTATTGCCGACAATGATGGAGTCATGCGCAACAATATGTTTGGCCTCTTTCGGCGGATAGATCGCGATACGTCCACCCGACAGACCTTTGCCAACATAGTCATTGGCCTCGCCTTCAAGCTCCAAGGTGACACCATGCGCCAGCCAAGCACCAAAGCTCTGTCCTGCTGTGCCTTTGAAAGACACATGCACCGTATCATTGGGCAAACCGCGATGCCCGTAGCGCTTGGCAATTTCACCCGACAACATCGCACCGGTTGCCCGGTTGACAGACGTAATCGGCAAAGACAACCGCACGGGATCACGCTTTTCAAGCGCCGGAGCGGCTTGTTGGATCAAGGTGCGATCTAACACATGATCAAGACCATGATCCTGCACGCCTGAGTGATAAATTGAGTCTTTGAAAACCGGATCGGGTTTGTGGAACAAGCGACTGAAATCCAAGCCCTTGGCTTTCCAATGTGCAATCGCTTGATCCCGGTCAAGCATTTGCATCTGACCAACCATTTCATGGAAGTGACGATAGCCAAGCTGCGCCATGATCTCCCGAACTTCTTCCGCAACAAAGAAGAAGAAATTGATCACATGCTCAGGCTGCCCAACAAAGCGCTTGCGCAAAACAGGGTCTTGCGTGGCAACGCCAACCGGACAGGTATTGAGATGGCATTTGCGCATCATGATACAACCCGCTGCAATCAAAGGCGCTGTTGCAAAGCCGAATTCATCCGCCCCTAACAAAGCGCCAATCACCACATCCCGGCCAGTGCGCAGACCACCATCAACTTGCACCGCAATGCGCGAGCGCAAGCCATTCATCACCAAGGTCTGATGCGTTTCCGCCAAACCAATTTCCCAAGGTGAGCCTGCATGTTTGATCGACGACAAAGGCGAAGCACCCGTCCCGCCCTCAAAGCCGGAAATGGTCACATGATCTGCACGCGCTTTCGACACGCCCGCCGCCACCGTTCCAACGCCAATTTCTGACACCAGCTTGACAGAAATGGCCGCAGTGGAATTGACATTCTTCAAGTCATGGATCAATTGCGCCAGATCTTCAATCGAATAAATATCGTGATGCGGCGGCGGAGAAATCAAGCCAACACCTTGCGTTGAATGTCGCACTTTCGCAATCACCGCATCCACTTTGTGGCCGGGCAATTGTCCGCCTTCGCCCGGCTTAGCCCCTTGGGCCATTTTAATTTGGATCATATCTGAATTGACCAGATATTCGGTCGTAACACCAAAGCGGCCTGAGGCAACCTGCTTGATCGCCGAGCGCATCGTGTCGCCATTGGCCATCGGCTTAAACCGATCCGCTTCCTCACCCCCTTCACCCGTATTGGACTTGCCGCCAATACGGTTCATCGCAATCGCCAAAGTGGTATGCGCTTCACGCGAGATCGAACCAAAGGACATCGCGCCCGTTGCAAACCGCTTCACGATTTCAGAGGCGGATTCGACTTCATCCAAAGCAATGGGTTTACGTCCATCTTCGCTGGCTTGTTTGATCCGGAACAAGCCCCGCAAGGTCAAAAGCCGTTCGGATTGCTGGTTGAGCAAGTCTGCGTAGGCCCGGTATTTATCTTGCGCATTGCCACGTACCGCGTGCTGCAGCAAAGACACCGATTGCGGTGACCACGCATGCGCTTCTCCACGCAGCCGATAGGCATATTCCCCACCCACATCCAAAGCCTTGCGATAAAGTGGCGCATCACCAAAAGCATCCGTATGCCGCACCACCGTTTCTTGCGCGACTTCATCTAACCCAACCCCGCCAATACGCGAATGGGTTCCAGCGAAATAACGGGCAACGAATGTATCCGCCAAACCAACGGCATCAAAAATCTGCGCGCCACAATAAGATTGATAGGTTGAAATCCCCATCTTCGACATGACTTTCAACAAGCCCTTGCCAATCGATTTGATGAAACGCTTCTCGATTTCATAATCGCTGATTTTCTCATCAAAATCCTTGGCCATCGCCGACAGCGTTTCAAAAGCCAAATAAGGATTGATTGCTTCTGCACCATAGCCTGCCAGACACGCAAAGTGATGCACTTCGCGCGCTTCACCTGTCTCAATCACCAAACCCACCGAGGTGCGCAGACCCTTACGGATCAGATGATGATGTACAGCGGCGGTCGCCAATAAAGCAGGGATCGGAATCCGATCAGAGCCAACCATGCGATCTGACAAAACAATAATATTATAGCGCCCTTTGACAGCCGCTTCAGCGCGTTCACACAAACGCTCAAGTGCCGCTTCCATGCCCGCAGCGCCCGATTCCGTTGGATATGTAATATCCAATGTCTTGGTATCGAAACTATCTTCGACATGGCCGATGGAGCGGATTTTTTCCAAATCTCCATTTGTTAAAATCGGCTGGCGGACTTCCAAACGCTTGCGGCGTGAATTGCCTTCAAGATCAAAAATATTGGGACGGGGGCCGATAAAGGAAACCAGGCTCATCACCAATTCTTCGCGGATGGGATCAATCGGCGGATTGGTCACCTGCGCAAAGTTTTGCTTAAAATAAGTATAGAGCAGTTTCGACTTATCCGACATTGCCGAAATTGGCGTATCCGTGCCCATCGAGCCAATCGCTTCTTGCCCCGTCTGCGCCATCGGCTCCAACAAAATAGTCAGATCTTCCTGCGTGTAACCGAAGGCCTGTTGGCGATCGAGCAAAGGCACATCGGTGCGCGGTGCGCGCGGTTCAACAGGCCGCAAATCTTCCAACACAATTTGCGTGTTCTTTAACCAATCCGCATAAGGGCTTGCGGCAGAGAGACTTTCTTTAATCTCTTCATCCGACACAATGCGACCTTGCTCAAGATCAACCAGCAGCATCTTGCCGGGCTGGAGCCGCCACTTGGTAACAATTTTTTCCTCTGGCATCGGCAACACGCCCATTTCCGACGCCATCACCACCAAGCCATCATCGGTGACGAAATAGCGGGCAGGCCGCAATCCATTCCGATCAAGCGTTGCGCCAATTTGCCGACCATCGGTAAAGGCCACCGCAGCCGGACCATCCCACGGCTCCATCAGTGCCGCATGATATTCGTAAAAGGCCCGACGTTGCTCATCCATCAACGGATTGCCCGCCCAAGCCTCTGGGATCAGCATCATCATTGCATGCGCTAAGGAATAGCCACCCTGCACCAGAAATTCGAGGGCATTGTCAAAACACGCCGTGTCCGATTGCCCTTCATAAGAGATCGGCCATAATTTTGAAATTTCTGTGCCAAACAACTCACTGTCAACAGATGCTTGGCGCGCAGCCATCCAATTGACATTGCCGCGCAGCGTATTGATTTCCCCATTATGGGCCACCATCCTATAGGGATGGGCCAATGACCATGTCGGGAATGTATTGGTTGAAAAGCGTTGATGCACCAAAGCGAGTGCTGATTCAAAACGCGGATCGCGCAAATCAGGAAAGTAATCGCCCAATTGGGTTGCCAACAGCAAGCCTTTATAAACCAGCGTGCGCGAGGACAATGAGACCGGATAAAAGCCCTTGGTGCGCGGATCATTCAAATTATAAATTGTGTTTGATATGACCTTGCGCAATAAAAACAACCGACGCTCAAACGTATCAGGATCCGTAATCGTGGCATTTTTACCAATAAAAATCTGATAATGGAGCGGCTCTGTCGGCTTAACGCTTTCACCCAGACACGCACTGTCAACAGGCACCTGACGCCAGCCAAGAAAATGCTGGCCTTCCTCACCGACGACTTTTTCAATGATTTGCTCGCATATTGCGCGCCCGGCCGCATCACGCGGCAAAAACACATGGCCCACCGCATAAGCGCCACTTTCAGGCAGTGTAAATCCAAGCTTGGCGCATTCTTCGGCAAGAAACCGATGCGGAATTTGCACCAGCATGCCGCAGCCATCGCCTGCTTTCGGATCGGCACCGACGGCCCCACGATGATCCAGATTGAGCAAAATATTTAAGCCCATCTCAATGACATCATGCGATTTGCCGCGCTTCATATCAGCGACAAAACCGACCCCGCAGGAATCTTTTTCAAGGGCTGGATCATAAAGACCAATCGGATCAGGCAAGCCCGGATCGCGCACGCTTTTGACGTTGCCAGCTGCGCCCAAAAACCCTGCAACAGATGAGCCTGTGGTGCTGTAAAGGTCTTGCGTCACGCAAACTGATGTGGCGATAGCGTTTGTCTTTTCCATCATGCCCTCGCGTCCGGTCGAGCCGGTCACCTTAATTAGGGCCGGTATCCGGCCTGATCGGGGGCTTAATGTGGATCAGTCAGCAGACGCGCCCCCTGTTGCGCCCGCTTCCCTCGCAGGCGCTTTCCGGAAATGGGGACCGGTAACGCCCGTTAGGACCGCGCCTTATCGGCACGTTTTGTCGCGCTCCGTTTCGCAGTCTTGACCGCGACCTTAAGCAGACATGAAGCCGAATAACGCATTCTCATTCCTCTCGTTTCATGCCGAACCGGGACGGGCAGCAGAAGCTCGATCAGTCTTTAGCTCGAACACACTTTAGGCAAACAACAAATCCAGATCGGTCAGAAGTCAGCCTAAAAGGGACAGCATAACTGTCCTATTTTTCGACTCTGCCAGAAAATCCGATCGCTTACAAGTCGTTATTTTACCCCCATCCCCAAGCGCGGTTGTGCGGCGGTAAGAGGATGTCGCGCTCAAGGGGGAGCGATGATGGAGGCGGTGATTGGCCTTTTCAGACGCAATCCGCTAAACCTCCCGCTTGAAACGCTTTTTTGATCGACCGGGCGGCGTCTGGGTTGATCGGAGTTAAGGGGAGCCTTGCCATGACGCGCAGCCTGAATCTTGCCAGCGATAATGTAACCGGAATGAGTGACGCCGTTATGGCGGCGCTGATCGCCGCCAATGAGGGTAGCGAACCGGCCTATGGCGCAGATCAATGGACCGCCAAAGCCGAGCGTCTGTTGCAAGATGTGTTCGAACATGAGGTCTTTGTCTCACTGGTGGCAACCGGCACCGGAGCCAATGCCCTGGCTCTGGCGGCGTTAACGCCGCCTTGGGGGGCCATTTTCTGCCATCAAGAAAGCCATGTTTTAGATGATGAATGTGGGGCCCCGGAAATGTTTACCGATGGCGCCAAATTGGTCGGCATTCATGGCGTCGCAGGCAAGCTCACCTGTGAGGCGTTGCAGCCAATCGTCGATCACTTCACCCCGGGCGTGATTAAATCGGTGCAACCGGCTGCCTTGTCGATTTCCCAAGTGACCGAAGCCGGAACCATTTACACGCTGGCAGAGCTGCAGGCTTTGTGTGATTTTGCCCGGGCGCGGAACCTGAAAGTTCATTTAGATGGCGCGCGTTTTGGCAATGCCTTGGTTAGCTTGGGCGCGAGCCCTGCTGAGATGACATGGAAAGCAGGCGTTGATGTGGTGACCTTCGGGGCTACTAAAAACGGCGCTTTGGCCTGTGAAGCCATTATTTTCTTTAACAAACATATCGCTGAATCCATGCCCTATCGCCGCAAACGCGGTGGGCATACCGTCTCCAAAGGACGTCTCTTGGGCGCGCAAATGGTTGGCTATCTTGAGCAAGATCACTGGCTTGATAATGCGCGTCATGCCAATGCCATGGCACAAGCCCTGACCTCTGGTTTGCACGCCCTCCCCTTTGCGCGCCTGCCTTGGCCCACACAGGCCAATGAAGTGTTTGTTGTGCTCCCCAAACAAAAAGCGGCTTTGTTAGCGCAACAAGGTATTCGGGCCGCGCCATGGGACAGTATCAGCCTCCCGAAAGGCTTCGCTGTCTCAGCGGAGGATGCTTTTTTAAGATTTGTGCTAAGCTTTAAAACCCAAGCCGATGATATTGAGCAGGTCTTGTCTGTTCTGCGTGGCTAACAGTCTGCGAGCCGATCCCGATGTTGCTGAGCCTGCCTGACAATCCCTGTCCAGACCAAGCGCAGGTCAGCATCATCACCACAGAGGACGGGTATCGCTTGCGCGCCGCCTCTTGGACTCCCTCAGGCGCTCAACGCGGCACGGTTTTGATGCTGCAAGGGCGTGCTGAATGTATCGAAAAATATTTTGAACCCATCCAGTCTTTTCTGGATCGGGGGTTTGGTGTCATCAGTTTTGACTGGCGCGGTCAAGGCGGATCAGAGCGCTTGCTGGCAGACCCCATGAAGGGCCATATCGATCATTTTGAGGACTATCAAACCGATTTGCGTGCCATCCGCAGCCATTACGCGCAAGACCTCCAAAAGCCGGTTCTGGCTTTTGCCCATTCGATGGGCGGACTGATTTTGCTGCAAGCCCTGCATCACGATCCGCATTGGGTCAAAGCGGCACTCTTCACTGCCCCGATGCTGGATATTGTCTTATTGCGCCAACAGCCCTGGCTCAAACAGATCATCAAGGCAGGATGTCTGTTGGGTTTTAAAAAACAGTATCCACCCCTGCATCGATCCCAATCCCCTTTAACCATGGCCTTTGAGCGCAATCCTCTGACGCGCAATCGCGCACGCTTTGAACGCACCCAAACCCTGTTGCGCACCAATCCCGCTTTAGCACTCGGCATGCCGACATTAGGCTGGTTAGGCGAAGCAATCCGAGCCATCCATCACGTGCCGATGCTCGTGAAAGGCTTGAACCAACAGGGGCCGGACACGATGTTGATGATTGCCCCGACACTGGACAGGGTCACAGCCACCGAAGCCACGGCCCATTTTTGTGCTCACGTGAAACGCGCTGAGCTGGTCATGATTGAGAACAGCGACCATGAAATCTTGATGGAAAATGACCCAGCCCGCGATCAGTTCTGGCATCTGTTTGAAAAGCAGATTCTGCCGTTGTTCTGAAATCTCAATGCGCCTCGTAACCCCTTAATGACCCATATCGCGCAATTGCCTTAAAACCTCTTCATGCAAGCGCGGATCGCCCGAAGCCACCACCGATCCCCCTTCCGCTGCAGACCCCCCCTGCCAATTTGTGATCACTCCACCAGCCCCTTCGACAATCGGCACAAGTGCGACCACATCATAGGGCTTCAAACCTGTTTCAATCACCAAATCCATGTGCCCCGCCGCAACCATGCAATAGGCATAACAATCGGTTCCATAGCGGGCCAATTTAACCTGCGATTCAATCCGCCGATAGGTCTCGGCTTGCGCGCCGCTAAACATCGCTGGTGTGGTTGTTGATAATGTTGCATCCGCAAGCTGCGCACAGGGACGGGTTTTTAAAACACGTTCCCCGGTCGGCCCACGCCATTTCGCCATTCCACCATCACCAAAAAACCGCTCGCGCGTGAAAGGTTGATGCATCATGCCATAACAAGGGCGGCCATGGCGTTTCAGACCGATCAACGTTCCCCAAACTGGCAGGCCGGAAATGAAAGCACGCGTGCCATCGATTGGATCCAATACCCAAACAAATTCTGCATCTTCACGTTCACTGCCATATTCTTCGCCAATAATTCCATGCTCAGGAAAGGTGCGGGTGATTAATTGCCGCATCACCGCCTCGCTGGCCTTATCCGCCTCCGTCACCGGATCAAACACCCCCCCTTGCGCTTTATCCATCGTATTCAAAGAGGTGCGGAAGAAAGGAAGAATGGCCGATCCCGAGCGGCTCGCCAGTTCATCGACAAAAAACGCAAAATCAACAGCCGACATCAAGTCCCCCTTTGATGTGTTCTCATTTCGAACACAAACACTGTCTTCCGATCCGTCTGCATAACAAAGATGCCGGACAATGGCGACTGTCTCAGCCTGATTCTGTACTGACACACACATGCTTTTTACGAGAGCACCTAAGCGGAGCAATGCTCAGCCCATGCGGATCACTCCTCTGGCAAGATCGCGCCCTGATCAAAGTCACCCCAAACAAGGGCCGAAAGCTCAAACTCAAATTGCTGCAACGCAACACAGAATTGCAAAATTGACAGAAATACAAAGAATTTACAGAGAAGACATGCGTATTTTGCATGATGAAAAAGGGCAACCTCTTGCCGATTTTGCAATTTAAACCTCTGATTTTATTCAATTTATTTGATAAATTGGACACAGAAAGAAAACACTTGCTTTTTGTGCAATGCAAGAGCATATTATTGCAACGCGATATCGCGCCATTGCGCGACGTCCCGTTGCCCTCCTTGGGCGTTTCCTCCCTAGACTTGGCCGCCCCTCCTATGAGGGCGGCCCTTTTTTTTGGCTGGCCTATTCCGCAGCCCAGCGCCGCTGATCCGCGATGAAATCACCCAAGGCGGCGTCAAGTGCATCCACCATCTGCATCAAATGCTGTTGTAAAGGTCCAAAATGTGGGGTCTGCTGATAGGTGCGTTCATCCATATAAAGCGAGCGGCTGATTTCAATTTGTATCGCATGCAGACCTTGGGCAGGCCGCCCGTAATGTTCCGTAATAAATCCACCCGCAAACGGCTTATTGCGCGTAACACGGTAGCCGCAGGCAACCAAACTCTGTTCGATCACCTCACACAGCAGCGGATCACAGCTTTTACCAAATCGATCGCCCAGCACGATATCTGCGCGTCGTTCGGCATGCGGCGAGGACAGAGTGGGCATGGAATGACAATCAACCAACACAGCCACGCCATGATGCTGTTTTAAGCGTAAAAGATGATGCGCCAAGGCTTCGTGATAGGGATGGTAATAGGTCTCAATCCGCTCTAACGCCGCTTGAATGGGCCAGCGCTTGGCGTAAATATCCTCGCCATCTGCCACCACGCGCGCAATCGTGCCTAAGCCCGCCGCAACCCGCAGGGATTTGGTATTGGCATAGGCTGGCAGATCACCTTCAAACAAGCGTGGATCCAGCTCATAAGGCTCTCGATTGACATCAATAAAGGCGCGCGGAAAAGCAGCCGCAAATAAGGAATGACCACGCGCCACAACC
>CAWUMW010000021.1:0-17943 GCA_963923415.1 uncultured Hyphomicrobiales bacterium
CCTTTTCACACTTTGGCGTGAAATGCCGAATTAAAACCGCTTTGATCTTTAAACCTTTTCGCCCTTTCAATATTTGCCCTTTGAGTGATCGTGAGCTTCGAGTGACCATGAGACCGACCCGCCGCACTTTTCTCGACACGATTGGCCGCCTTGCCGGTCTGGCGTTAGCGACACCTGCTTTTGCGCAGCCGATTGGCGGGTCTGATCAGACCTCGGCCAAATTTGGGTATGCGGATGTGGTACGACGCGCCCGTGATCTCGGCGCTGCCTCTTATGACACGACCAGCCCGGCTTTACCCGACCTGTTAACGAAGCTTGATTATGATTCGTGGCGCGATATCCGCTTCCGTCAGGATAAATCCTTGCTGGGAGGCGGGGGCGGTCCTTTTAAGATGCAAATGCATCATCTGGGCTTCTTGTTCAAACAAGCGATCACCGTCAACATCATTCGTGATGGTGTCCCAACCCCGATCCCTTATTCAGCCAGCCTGTTTGATTACGGCAAAAATAAATTCGAACGCCCCTTGCCGGTTAATCTTGGTTTCGCTGGCTTTCGTGTTTCCTACCCGCTCAATGATCCGCGCCAGCAAGATGAGCTCATCTCTTTTCTTGGCGCCAGCTATTTCCGGTTTCTGGGCCGTGGCCAGCGCTACGGACTTTCAGCGCGTGGCTTGGCTTTAGGCACCGCGCCCAATACGGCTCAACCGGAAGAGTTTCCGAATTTCCGTGAGTTTTGGATCGAGCAGCCATCCTCGGGCGCGGAACGTGTGGTGATCCATGCTTTGCTCGACAGCCCCTCTGTCACAGGCGCTTATCAATTTATCGTTTATCCCGCGCAAGAAACCGTGATGGATGTGACCGTTACTTTATTTGCGCGCCGCAGCTTGAACCGGGTGGGGATAGCGCCCCTCACCTCGATGTTTTTTGTCGGTGAAAATGATCGCCGCTTTACCGCTGACTTCCGCCCTGAATTGCATGACTCAGATGGCTTGCTGATGCAAACAGGTGCTGGGGAATGGATCTGGCGGCCTTTACGTAATCCGGTACAAGCCACAACCTCCAGCTTTCTTGATAGCAATCCGCGCGGCTTCGGCCTCATGCAGCGGGATCGCTTGTTTGAACATTATCAGGATCTGGATTTGGGATATGAAAGTCGGCCAAGCTATTGGATCGAGCCGCGCGGTGATTGGGGCGATGGGCGCATCGATCTGGTCGAACTTCCAACCGCTGACGAAACCAATGACAATATTGTTGCCTTTTGGTCCCCACGTAATCCTTTGGAGCCGGGACAGGCGCAAACTTGGGGCTATCGAATCAAAGCCCTTACGCAAGAGAGCAAGCTCCATCCGGGTGGCCGGGCAGTGAACTCCTATCAAACCGTTGCCAAAGCCCTCGGCTCGAATGAAGCGCCCGCCAGTGGCAGCAAACGGTTTATCATTGATTTTGCAGGGGGCGATTTATCTTATTATCAGTCTGCGCCTGATACGGTGCAGATCGTCCCAACCACCACGGCTGGCAAAATCACCCGCACCTTTCTGGTTCCAAACAGCCATATTGATGGGTTTAGAGCCGGGATCGATGTTGCGCTTGAGCCGGGACAAACAGCGGATCTGCGCGCTTTCTTAAAATCCGGCACCCGGGCTTTAACCGAAACCTGGACCTATCCTTGGAAAGCGGAATAGTTTTTAAGCACTTGAACTCTGTCGCCTTGCATAGATGAGAAAAGCGCTTGTGAGATTTAACAAAAGAATATGGAAACGCCCAACATGAGCGCGCACCCTTCTTCTCCCCCAATGACTGCCGTTGATATGATGCGACAAGCGCCTGTCATTCCGGTCTTAACCATTGATGTTGTGGAGGACGCCATCCCGCTTGCTGAAGCGTTGGTTGACGGTGGCTTAAGCGTGCTTGAAGTCACCTTGCGCACGCCAACTGCTTTGACAGCGCTTGCTGCCATGGCAAAAGCTTTGCCGCAAGCCTATATTGGCGCAGGCACCATCCGCACCCCCGCCCAAGCGGCCCAAGCCCGTGATCATGGCGCGACATTTCTGGTCAGTCCGGGCACCACGCCTGATTTGATACGCTGTTTTCAAACCCTCCCCATTCCCGTTCTGCCGGGCTGCTCTACTGCCAGCGAGGCTATGACTTTGGCGGAAGCGGGATTTCAAGGCTTGAAATTTTTTCCGGCTGAAGCCGCAGGCGGCGTCGGGTTTTTAAAATCCCTGTCCGCTCCTTTACCAGACCTGTTTTTTTGCCCGACAGGCGGGATCGACCTTCAAAAAGCGCCCCACTGGCTCGCCTTGCCCAATGTTTTATGTATTGGCGGATCGTGGGTGACCCCGCCTCAGGCTGTAAAAAATAAAGACTGGGCCAGTATTCGCCGATTAGCCGCAGAAGCCGCCGCTCTAGCGCGTTAAGCGGCGGGATCCGATGTCCGCCCCGTCCCCGCAAAAAGCGCAACGGCATTTTGATTGGAGCTTCTGGGTTGTCGCGAGCCTATCAATTGGCTGCGGCTTGGTTGTTTTGATACAGGATGGCGTGACGGTCTTCCTGACGATTTTCGAAGAAGACACGCTGATCTTCTTGTCCATTGTACCAAAAGTGATCGCTGGAACGCTCATCGGCGCCTTGGTGCGCTTGTTGGTGGCCCGCGAAACCATTGCCCATTGGCTTGGGTCTGGCTCAGGCTTGAAAGGCTTACTGATCGCCTGTGTGGCGGGTGTCCTGATCCCTGCGGGTCCCTTTACGGTTTTTCCCCTAGCGGCGGCTATGATGGTGGCGGGGGCGGATGCAGGAGCAGCCATTGCCTTTGTCACCGGCTGGTTGGTTTTGGGGTTAAACCGCGCCATTGTCTGGGAATCGCCTTTTTTTGGTCTAGGCTTTGTTGGCTTGCGGATGCTCTGTTCCTTTTGGGTGCCCTTGGCCTGTGGCTATGGCGCGCGCTTGTTGCAGCGTCAAATCGGGCCCGAAGGTGAGCCATCATGATCATTTTGATCCTGACACTGTCCCTTTATGCGATTGTCGGATGGTTGATGCTCATCGCCTATCGCCGCCACGATGGCAGCGCCACCAAAGCGCTGGTGATGACCAGTGAGGAGTTTCTGCATCTTTTGCCGCGTTTGGCTTTAGGCGTGATCGGCTCAGGCTATATTGCCCGCTTGATGCCTCAAGACATTATCATTGCATGGCTCGGACCACGCTCTGGCTTCACCGGACTTGCCATCGCTTCTTTGGCTGGAGCTCTCACACCGGGTGGCCCGGTGGTTGGCTTTTCATTGGGATCGGCGGCCATCAAAGCGGGCGCTGGATTGCCGCAGGTGATTGCCTATGTCACAGGCTGGTCGCTCTTCACTCTCAACAGAGTGTTGGTGTGGGAAGTCCCTTTCATGCCTGCTTGGTTTGTTCGGCTGCGTCTTTTGGTCAGTCTCCCCATTCCCTTTCTTGTAGCCGGACTGGTGATGCTGAGCGAATGAGGTGCGCGCCCCTATCGCAGCGGCTCGATCTGCATATCAGGTGCACTGGTATTATGGCGGGAGGGGACCAAACGACCTAACCAGACAGTTGAGGCTGAGCCACCCCGATAGGTCATAACCGGCTGCATCTGCCATGCGGATGCGCCTTTCGTCTTGAGCGCAACATGCGATGAGTCAGCATTGTCGTCTCGCACAAACATCGAGCGCATCGCCAGAAAAGGCCGCGATGAGTCAAGCTTGCGATTAAATGTGACGGCCAGAGTAACGTCTGCGGGAGATAGCGCTTCAAGTTTTAAAACCGCCTCCCCACCCTTCGCAAAAAATAATTTAAAGGCCTTGTTTTGCGGATCGAAAACAACCTGTTTCAAAGCCACAAAAGGTCGGGCCCCTTGTTCAACAGGCCCCACTAAAAAAGAGGTTCCATAAGCTGTTGCAGGGAGTGGATCCTGAGGCAGCAAACGCAACCGCCAATAGCCATCAGAGGGATAAAGAACCAGAAATTCATAAAACTGATCGTGCCGCTTCACATGCCATTGCAGCAATTCAAGATGGGTCACATGACGCTCACCAACCTGAACATCCACCTCTGATTTGCGCCAAAATCCGCCCGTCTTGAGAAAACCAACCAGCTGATATTGCTGATCCTCATAAAGCACCACTTTGTTGATAGCAGCACCTTCTTCCGGCGGCGCATCTTTGATCACACAATCGGTAAAATCAGGCGCCGTCTGATCGCGCCCGATTAAGCCCATATAAGCAGGCGGGATGGCCTTAATCAGCAGCTGTTTGATTGATCCGCTAAACCGAAGATCAACATTATCATCTTCCGCGCAGACTGTAGGCTTTGAATGATTTGTAACCCGCATCATAGCAGGTTCAGCCTCGGCGGGCTTGCTGATCCCGCCCAGATAAAGTCCGGTCCAAAGGAGGCTGAGCAACAAGCCCAGCCGTCCCCTCCTGATCGTGAAACCGAACAAGCGTTTCATGGCGCTTTGTGCGATGCCAAAAACTCTCCCATCCGCTGCAAAGCGCGTTTAATGTTCTCGGCCGAATTGGCATAAGAAAGCCGAATATAGCCTTCGCCATAAACACCAAAATCAGGGCCGCCTATTGTTGCGACCCCCGCTTCTTCCAACAAAGCGGAGGCGAGTGGTTTGGCTTTCCATCCAGTCGCCTCAATATTCGGGAACGCATAAAAAGCCCCTTTGGGCGTTGCTGCGCGAACACCCGGCAAGGCATTCAAACCTTCCACAACGATTTTGCGGCGGCGATCAAATTCCTCGACCATGGTTTTGACCGCATCTTGTGGTCCGGTCAGCGCAGCAAGTCCCGCAAATTGCGCCGAAGCATTGACACAGGAATACGAATTCACCGCCAATTTGCGGGCTGCTTCATAAAGCGTTTTAGGCCAAATCGAATAGCCCATGCGCCAGCCCGTCATGGCATAGGTTTTGGACCAGCCATCGAGCAAAATCAGCCGATCCCGAATCTCAGGATAAGCCAATAAAGTCTGGTGCGCCAAGCCATCATAGGTCATTTGCCCATAGATCTCGTCAGACATCAGTGCAACATCAGGAAACTTAGCAAGCCCTTGAACCAATTTATCAATTTCAGCTTTCGGAGTGACCCCGCCGGTTGGATTGGCGGGCGAATTGATGATCAGCAACCGGGTCTTGGGCGTGATCAGGGACAAGGTTTCTTCAGCAGAAAATGCAAAGCCGTTTTCTTCGCGAATCGGAACGGGAATCGGCGTTGCACCCGTAAACTCAATCATCGAGCGATAAATCGGGAAGCCGGGATCAGGATAAAGAATATCAACGCCCGGCGCTCCAAACATCAAGATCGCCATATGCATGGTGACTTTTCCGCCCGGCACGATCAAAACCAGATCCGGATCAACCGTCACCCCGAATCGCTTGTGCAAATCAGCCGCAACCGCCTCGCGCAGCGGTAAAATACCGGTTGCCGGGGTATAACCGTGGTGCCCATCCCGCAAGGCCTGAATGGCTGCGTCAACAATATGCGCTGGAGTGGAAAAATCGGGCTGGCCAATCCCCAAATTGATAATATCCTTCCCTTGCCGCTGCAACTCTGTGGCACGCGCCAGCACGGCAAACGCGTTTTCTTCACCAATGCGACCAAAAGAATCAACGATGTGCAGCATAAGCAACTCTCCCTTGCCCGAAAATTTAACTCTTCGGATTGATTTACCCGTTCATATCGCGCAAAGCTATAGACTAAAGTGACCCACTTCGCCTAGGGGATGGGGCAGATCTAAGTATAGACAGATCTAAATATAGAAAGGGAGGTTACAATGGCCGTTACCACACGGGGCACTCGGAAATCCAAGAAAGCACTGCTGCGCTCACAATTATGGTTTGATAATCCCGACAACCCCGGAATGACGGCGCTTTATATCGAACGCTACCTCAATTTTGGCCTCACCCGTGAGGAATTGATGAGTGGCAAACCGATTATCGGCATTGCACAAACAGGATCCGATCTTTCACCGTGCAACCGTCATCATCTCGAATTGGCAAAGCGCGTGCGCGAAGGTATCACCGCAGCCGGCGGGGTCGCCTTTGAATTTCCCGTCCATCCGATTCAGGAAACCGGCAAGCGCCCCACGGCAGCGCTGGATCGCAATCTCGCTTATCTCGGTCTGGTCGAAATTTTATACGGCTACCCGCTGGATGGCGTTGTGCTGACCACCGGATGCGACAAAACAACCCCGGCCTGTATTATGGCTGCTGCAACGGTGAACATCCCAGCGATCGTGCTGTCGGGTGGACCGATGCTGAATGGCTGGCATCATGGCGAACGCACCGGATCCGGCACCATTGTGTGGAAAGGCCGCGAACAATTGGCCGCTGGCGAATTAAGCTATGACGGGTTCATGGATCTGGTGACCTCATCAGCCCCCTCGATTGGCCATTGCAACACCATGGGGACAGCCTCCACGATGAATTCGCTGGCTGAAGCGCTGGGCATGACCTTGCCAGGGGGCGCTGCTATTCCGGCCCCTTATCGGGAGCGCGGCCAAAATGCCTATGAAACTGGCAAGCGCATTGTCGATATGGTTTGGGAAGACCTTAAACCGTCTGACATCCTGACCCGTGAAGCTTTTGAAAATTGCATTGTCATCAATTCCGCAATCGGCGGATCCACCAATGCCCCGATCCATGTCAATGCGATTGCACGCCATATTGGCGTTAAATTGACCGTGGATGATTGGCAAAAGCACGGGCACAAGATCCCCTTGCTCGTCAATCTGCAGCCCGCGGGCGAATATCTTGGTGAGGAATATCATCGAGCCGGCGGTGTTCCAGCCGTTGTGAATGAATTGATGAAGAAAAAACTCATTCACGAAAAAGCTATTACGGTGAACGGCAAATCAATTGGCGAGAATTGCCGCAAAACTAAAGTCATCGACAAGCGGGTCATTTATTCAGTCAGCAAACCGCTGCGCCCAGATGCTGGCTTCTTGGTTCTCAAGGGCAATTTGTTTGACAATGCCATCATGAAAACCAGCGTGATTTCTGAAGAATTCCGTACACGCTATCTGTCTAACCCAGACGATCCCGATGCGTTTGAGGGGCGCGCTATCGTGTTTGATGGCCCGGAAGATTATCACGACCGCATTGATGATCCGAAACTGCGCATCAATGAACACTGCATGTTATTCATGCGCGGTACAGGCCCGATTGGCTATCCGGGAGGCGCTGAAGTGGTCAATATGCAACCGCCGGCCGCACTGCTGAAAAAAGGCATTACCTCTTTGCCGTGCATTGGCGATGGACGCCAATCCGGAACGTCGGGCTCTCCATCAATCCTGAATGCGTCACCAGAAGCTGCCGCCAATGGCGGATTGGCCATTTTGAAAACTGGCGACAAAGTCCGCATTGATCTGCGCAAAGGCACTGCCAATATTCTGATCACCAAAGAGGAATATAATAAGCGGATGACCCGGCTGTTAAAGAGCGGGGGTTATGCCTTCCCGGTCCACCAAACACCGTGGCAGGAAATCCAGCGCTCAATGGTGGATCAATTTGATGGCGGCATGGTTCTTAAACCTGCCGTGAAATATCAACGGGTGGCCCAGACAAAAGGAACGCCCCGCGATAATCACTAATCATGATCTTGAGTGCGCGTTGTCTTTAACGCGCACTCTTTTTGGTGAACACTCTCTTATCACAATCGGATCAATAGCATGTCGACCTTACCTCCCCATCCTGCGGACCCTCCACAAAAGACCGAATTGGAAGGCAGGTTTGTGCGCATTGAACCGCTCGATCCTGAGCGTCATGGCCGCCACCTCTGGCAAGAAATGGCTGGTCATGACCCACTCTGGACCTATATGGCCTATGGCCCATTTCAAGATCAGGCCAGCTTTCAAACATGGTTAGAAAGCCGCGCCAAGCTTGAAGATCCATTATCCTTCGCAATCATCGAAAAAACCTCAGGGCGGGCCTTAGGTATTGCCACTTTGATGGAAATTCGTCCTGCGATGGGCGTGATTGAAATCGGACATATTCTCTTTTCACCTGCTATGCAGCGGACGCCGTGCTCCACCGAAGCGGTGTTTTTACTGATGCGTTATGCCTTTGACACGCTCGGTTATCGTCGCTTTGAGTGGAAATGCAATAATGACAACGCACCCTCGCGCAGCGCGGCAGTCCGTTTCGGCTTTACCTTTGAAGGCGTGTTCCGCCAGCACATGATTGTGAAAGGACGCAATCGTGATACGGCCTGGTTTTCCATTCTCGATAGTGAATGGCCGCAGCGCAAACAGGCTTTTGAAACATGGTTGGCTGAAAGCAATTTTGATGAACAAGGCCGCCAGCGGGCGCGTCTTTCTGCGCTGATCGCATCTTAAATTTAAAAAAATCTGGAGAGAATAATGGTCAAAAGACTGCAAGGAAAAGTCGCTGTTGTGACGGCTGCGGGCCAAGGCATTGGACGTGCCATTACCGAAGCCTTTGTCCGGGAAGGGGCAACAGTTTGGGCAACAGATCGCGATGTGGCAAAGCTTGAAGGCATTCCAAAAGCCAAGAAGCGTAAGCTTGATGTCTTAAGTGATAAAGCGGTTGCCAATTTTGCTGAAAAAGTTGGTTCAATTGATATTCTAGTCAATGCCGCTGGTTTTGTTCATCACGGCACCGTGATGGAGTGCGATTCAGCTGCTTGGGATTTTTCATTCGATCTGAATGTTAAATCCATGCATCGGATGTTACGGGCTTTCATTCCGGGCATGTTGGCGCAGGGCAAAGGCTCTGTTGTTAATATTGCCTCGGGCGCAGGATCGGTCCGTGGCATTCCTAATCGCTATGTCTATGGTGCCACCAAAGCAGCCGTGATCGGCCTAACCAAAGCAGTTGCTGCCGACTATATCAAGAAAGGTATTCGGGCCAATGCCATTTGCCCCGGCACGATTCAATCCCCCTCTTTGGATGAACGGATTGAGGCTTTAGCGCAGTCAACCAATGTTTCACTGGCTGCAGCCCGCCAAGCCTTTATTGACCGCCAACCCATGGGACGGCTTGGGACAGCCGAAGAAATTGCCATGCTGGCGGTCTATTTGGCCTCCGATGAATCAAGCTATACAACGGGCCAGATTCATTTGGCGGATGGCGGTTTCGCGCTTTAAAATCCAACCCTTCAAAAGATATTGGGAGTTAAACAATCATGCATATTCTGATTTTGGGCGCTGCTGGCATGGTAGGGCGCAAGCTTACGGAACGCCTCGCGCAAACAGGCACATTGAGAGGGCAAAAGATCAGCAAAGCAACTTTGCATGATGTCATAGAACCCACAGCCCCAGCCCATGCCCCTTTTCCCTGTACCACCCATGCATCGGATTATTCACTGCCCGGTGAAGCAGAAAAATTAGTGGCTGATAAGCCCGATGTGATTTTCCATCTGGCGGCGATTGTCTCAGGTCAGGCCGAGCAGGATTTTGATCTAGGGTACCGCATCAATTGTGATGGCGTTTGGCAGCTCTTTGAAGCAATCCGCACGCTGAACCACCAAAGCCAAGGCGCCTATCATCCGCGCGTTGTCTTTACGTCTTCGATTGCGGTCTTTGGTGCGCCCTTCCCTGCCGCTATTGGTGATGAATTTTTCACAACGCCGCTCACCTCTTACGGAACCCAAAAAGCAATTGGGGAATTATTGCTGGCCGATTACACGCGGAAAGGATTTTTTGATGGGATCGGCATTCGTCTGCCCACCATCTGCGTGCGTCCCGGCAAGCCGAATGCCGCAGCGTCCGGTTTCTTCTCCAACATTATCCGCGAACCCTTAAACGGACAGGACGCAGTTCTGCCTGTTGCTGAGAGCGTGCGTCATTGGCATGCGTCACCGCGTTCAGCTGTTGGCTTCTTGATTCATGCCGCCACGATTGATGGCGCGCAGGTTGGGCCGCGGCGCAATTTGTCGATGCCGGGACTGAGCTGCACAGTTGGCGAGCAAATTGAAGCGCTGCGCAAAGTGGCGGGTGAGAAAGTTGTGGCCCGTATCAAACATGTGCCCGATCCAACCATTATCAAAATTGTTTCCGGTTGGGCTGAGCGCTGCGATCCGCAACGCGCTTTAGCGCTCGGCTTTAAGGCTGAAAGCTCTTTCGAGGAAATTATTCGGGTGCATATCGAGGATGAATTGGACGGAAAAATCCACTAAATCCGCTTCTTCCCATCAAGAACAAAAACTTAAATCAAAAAGGGGTCAGTTCAATTGAACTGCCCCCTTTTTATATGCACGTCATTCGCTTCTTGATCACCGTGTCCAGGGCGTCTCTGCCACCGGTGTGATCGGTCCCTTACCAGCAAACCACTGGGTCAAATTGTCGACCAATAATTGCCCCATCAAATTGCGGGTGTGATGAGTCCCTGAGCCGATATGCGGCAACAAAACCGTGTTCTCAAGCGCGATCAAAGCGGGGGGGACATGGGGTTCATGCTCAAACACATCAAGTCCGGCTGACCAGATCACTTTATTTTGAAGAGCAGTGATCATGGCCTGTTCATCCACCGCACTCCCGCGTCCAATATTGATGAAGATGCCCTGCGGGCCCAATGCCTTAAACACATCCGCATTAATAATGTGATGGGTCGAGGGGCCACCCGGCGCAACTGAAATCAACATGGTGACCGCAGCAGCCAATTCCGTCAGCGATGCATAATAAGGATAAGAGACATCTGCGACCTTGTTGCGATTGTGATAGGCAATCTCCACACCGAAGGCTTCAAGCCGCTTGGCAATGGCCTTGCCAATCCGTCCCAAACCGAAAATCCCGACCTTTTGGCCGCGCAATGTCGTGTGGGTTAAGGGATAAGCGCCTTTATTGGCCCAATGCCCGGCTCTGAGCCAGCGTTCAGAATGCGGCATTTCCTTAACCGTCATCAACACCAAGCCCAAACACGTATCCGCCACTTCCTCGGTCAGCACGTCAGGCGTATTGGTGACCATAATCTTATGCTGGCCAGCATAGGCCGCATCGACCGAATCATAACCAACACCAAAATTGGCAACGATTTCGAGTTTGGGAAAGCGGGCAAAATAGGCCGGATCCACTTTGACATGGCCGCCCACCGCCAAACCACGAATATGAGGCGCCACGGATGCGAGCGTCGCCTCCTTGTCCTGCTGTTCCCATAAACGATGCAGGGTAAATTTGGCACTCAACTGATCAAGCACCAATGGCATTAACGGCCCAGGCGCCAAAATATGAATATCTTTCACGCTATTCCTCCCGCAGATTAGGCCCCAAAACCCTCTGCCCGCTTAAAATTTATGCATGAAACGGGTTAAAAACACAGTTTTCCCCAAAACACGCCCAAGACCTGGCTATGATGACGAAGGTTGGCGTGCGCTTCAAGCCTTAAAATGAAAGCGTGTTGTCTTATGCCGCAGACATGTTTAAATGGTATGGCAGAGGCGAAAAATTAGCCTATGTCCGAACAAGAACAATTCGGGAGAGAAACCGCTGGCCAACACGTGCTCTTGAGCCGTGGCCGGAACAAAAGGAGCGATCATGGCGTCGGTAGAAATCCGCGACGTGAAGAAGTCCTATGGAGCGACTCAGGTCATCCATGGCGTCAACGTCCATATTCATGACGGAGAATTTGTTATTCTGGTTGGCCCTTCGGGCTGCGGCAAATCAACATTATTACGGATGATTGCCGGACTAGAAAATATCACGGGCGGCGAAATTGCCATTGGCAATCGTGTGGTCAATGATGTTCCACCCAAGGAACGTGATATTGCCATGGTGTTCCAGAACTATGCGCTTTATCCGCATATGACGGTCGCCGATAATATGGCGTTTTCCATGAAGCTGCGTAAAGCGCCGCAATCAGAGATCGACGAGCGGGTCAAAAAAGCTGCTGGCATTCTGGGGCTTGAAAAATTACTCGACCGCTATCCGCGCCAACTCTCAGGCGGCCAACGCCAACGTGTGGCAATGGGGCGTGCGATCGTGCGCGATCCACAAGTCTTTTTATTCGACGAGCCCTTGTCCAATCTCGACGCCAAGCTCAGGGTGCAAATGCGCACCGAGATTAAAGAGCTGCATCAACGCTTAAAAACCACCACGGTTTATGTGACCCATGACCAAATCGAAGCCATGACCATGGCCGATAAGATTGTGGTGATGCATGACGGGATCGTTGAGCAAATTGGCGCGCCGCTGGATCTTTACGACCATCCCGATAATTTGTTTGTCGCAGGCTTTATCGGCTCTCCGGCAATGAATTTCGTGCATGCCAGCGTTGATGCATCTAGCGCCAGCCTCATCAGCAAAAGCGGCGTGAAACTGCCTTTGCCGACTGGACGCAAGCTCACTGCCAACCAAAAGGTTGTCTACGGGATTCGCCCCGAACACATCCATCTCGACCCCAACGGCCTCGCCGCAGAAGTGGTTGTGGTGGAGCCGACCGGTTCGGAAACGCAAGTGGTTGTGCGTCTAGGAGGCGAAGAACTGATCTGCGTGTTCCGTGAGCGCATCACGGCCAAACCCGGTGAATCCATTAAGATTTTGCCAACGCCCACTCTTGTTCATCTGTTTGATGAGCAATCAGGAAAGCGAATTGACTAACGATATGTCCGATTGGGCATTTGCTAGAAAATAGGACAACAAAGGATCGCCCCTCTGTTGTTCAAGAGACGACCAAAACCAAAGGGAGTAATCTATCCATGACCATCATGAATCGTCGTACCTTGATGAAAGGCGCTGCCACCGTTGGCGCTTTGAGCGCAACCGGCCTGCTCGACTATGCAAAGGCTTGGGCGCAAACAGCCAAATGGAAACCCGAAGCCAATGCCACTCTCAACATTTTGCGTTGGAAGCGCTTCGTTCAGGCTGAAGATGATCAGTTTATGAAACTAGTAGCCGCATTCAGTCAGGCTACAGGGACTAAAGTGAACGTCTCAAACGAATCCTTTGACGACATGCAACCAAAAGCTTCAGTAGCCGCCAACACAGGACAAGGACCTGATATAGCATGGGGTCTACACTCCTTGCCCCATCTTTTCCCTGACAAATGTCTCGATGTGGGTGATGTTGCCGATTATTTGGGCAAAAAATATGGTGGCTGGTTCCCTGCTCCTGAAGCAACCTGCAAAACCAAAAATAAGTGGATTGCTATTCCGGTTGCAGTCAACGGTGGCTATATGAATTATCGCATATCCTCGATGAAAAAAGCGGGATTCTCCACCTTCCCAGATAAAACCGATGGTTTCTTAGAGCTTTGCAAAGCTATGAAAGCCAACAATACACCCGCCGGCTTCGCACTGGGTCATGCCACAGGCGACGGCAATGCATGGGTACATTGGCTATTGTGGTCACATGGTTCTTATCTCGTCGACAAAGATGAAAAGATTATCATCAATTCACCCGAAACGGTGAAAGCCCTCGAATATGCCAAGAAATTGTCGGATACATTCATTCCGGGCTGCGCCTCATGGAATGATTCCTCTAACAATAAAGCCTTCTTGGCAGGTGATCTGCATCTGACTTCCAACGGCATTTCAATCTATGTCGCGGCGAAAGCCGACAAGGCACTCAATCCGATTGCCGAAGACATGGATCATGCGATGTTCCCAGTTGGGCCTGTTGGCAAGCCGCAAGAAATGCAGCTGACCTTCCCGATGCTGGCTTTCAAATACACCAAAGTGCCGAATGCAGCGAAAGCCTTCATGGCTTTCTTGCTGGAAGCTGAGAACTATAATCCGTGGCTGGAAGCAGCAGCGGGCTATCTGACCCATCCGTTACAGGCCTATGATAACAATCCGGTATGGACAAAAGATCCAAAAAACACCGTGTTCAAAAACTGCGCCCGTAACACGCTGCCAGCCAGCGGTATCGCACCGGTGAATGAAAAAGCTGCGGCCGCAATTGCCGACTTCATTCTTGTGGATATGCTCGCCAATTATTGCACTGGCCGTGAAGATATCAAAGGTGCCATTGCAATTGCTGAACGGCAAGCTAAGCGCATTTATCGCTAAGTTACTTAACTTTAGCCGCGCGGATGATAGCATCCGCGCGGTTTATATATTCTAGTTCATCAAAGCTTTTCAACGACCTGACTTTTTTTAGGAGAAACCCCATGGCCGGAAATGCCGTCGGGAGGCCAGCCGCCTCATTCCAACGCATAGAGCGATCTCTGATGCAGAGGCTTGCCAATGACCGCAACTGGCTTGGAGCAGCCTTTATGTTCCCTGCCGCTGTTATCTTAATTATGTTTTTGGCCTATCCGCTTGGCAAAGGGGTCTGGCTGTCGTTTACCGACGCGAAGATCGGTCGTGACGGTATCTTTATCGGTCTAGAAAATTATGAATGGCTCGCAGATGATAAGATTTTTTGGCTCTCAGTTTTTAACACGTTATTTTATACTGTCATTGCTTCGATCATCAAATTCTTAGTGGGCCTTTATCTCGCTTTGCTCCTGAATGAAAAGCTCCCTTTCAAAGCCTTGATCCGCTCTATTGTTTTGATACCCTTTGTGGTGCCCACTGTGCTGTCGGCTATCGCATTTTGGTGGATTTATGACAGTCAATTCTCGATCATTTCCTGGTCGCTCAAAAATATGGGACTGATCACCGACAATATTGATTTTCTTGGCAGCCCTGACAATGCGCGCTTATCGCTGATCTTTGCCAATATCTGGCGGGGCGTGCCTTTTATTGCCATTACCTTGCTGGCTGGTTTGCAAACCGTCTCCCCTTCTCTTTATGAAGCCGCAACACTTGACGGGGCAACGCGGTGGCAGAATTTCCGCTATGTGACGTTCCCATTGCTGACCCCAATCATTGCCGTGGTCATGACCTTTTCTGTGTTATTTACCTTTACAGACTTCCAATTGGTCTGGGCGATGACACGCGGGGGTCCGGTGAATGCAACGCATTTGATGGCGACCTTAGGTTATCAACGGGCCATTTTGGCTGGCAATTTAGGCGAAGGCGCGGCCATTGCCACGTCGATGATTCCTTTCCTTTTATTCTCGATCATGGTGTCATGGTTTGGCTTGCAACGCCGCAAATGGCAGCAAGGAGGCAGCGATGAGTGAGCATCAGATGTCTGTATCAACACAAACTGAACATGATGACTCAGAAGGCATGTCCTATCTGGATGGTGGATTGCGCAAGCTGGTCTATGTTTATCTGCCCCTCGCACTGATTATGTTCGTCTTGATTTTTCCGTTTTACTGGATGGTTCTTACCTCCATTAAACCGGATGCCCAATTGATCAATATGGACAAATTCAATCCGTTTTGGGTGGTGGATCCGACACTCAAACATATTGAAAAATTGTTATTTGAAAGTGCCTATCCAGAATGGCTGTGGAATACGATGTATGTCTCCGTGGTTGCAACGGCACTCTCTCTGTTCGCCTCTATTTTTGCGGCCTATGCGCTGGTGCGCATCCGCTTTAAAGGCGCGGAACTGGTAGGAGCGGCGATCTTCCTTGCTTATCTCGTGCCACCCTCGATTTTGTTTATTCCTCTGGCCACTATCATTCAGGCCTATGGTCTGTTTGACAGTCCTTTGGCATTGATTTTGGTCTATCCCACCATTTTGATCCCTTTCTCAACATGGTTGCTGATGGGATACTTCAAAACAATTCCCTATGAACTTGAAGAATGTGCTTTGATCGATGGAGCATCGCGGTTGCAAATTCTCATCAAGATCATTTTACCCTTGGCGGTGCCAGGCCTGATTTCAGCGTCGATTTTTTCTCTGACCCTGTGCTGGAATGAATTTATTTATGCGCTGACCTTCTTATCCTCCACGCAAAATAAAACGGTGCCGGTGGCGATTGTTTCGGAATTTGTCGATGGGGATATTTATCGCTGGGGCTCTTTGATGGCAGGTGCCTTGGTTGGCTCTCTGCCTTTGGTGATCTTGTATTCGTTCTTTGTTGAACATTATGTGTCAGCAATGACGGGCGCAGTGAAAGAATAACAGTCTTAAAAAGGACGGACGGAATGCGTCACATCGGTTTTGTTGGACTTGGTGCCATGGGCTTGCCCATGGCGGAAAATCTGGTGCGCAAGCAATATCAGGTCACAGGGTTTGACATGCGACCGCAAGCACTGGCTGCGCTGGCTAAAGCGGGTGGACAGACCGCCACCAATGCCGCGGAGGCCGCACGCAAGGCCGAAGCACTGGTGCTGATGGTGGTCAATATCACCCAGGCTGAAACGATCTTGTTTGAGGCTGGCGCCTTAGACGCCATGCCCAAAGGGGCCACTGTTGTACTGATGGCCACCTGCCCACCCAAAGAAGTTGCTGCCTTAGCCGAACGTGTTGTTAAAGCGGGCCGCCTATTCATTGATGCCCCCGTCTCTGGTGGTGTTGTCGGGGCACAGGCAGGCACTCTGACCATCATGGCTGCGGCCCCCCCTGAGGTCATAAATCCGGCAAAAGCCTTACTCACAGCGATGGGTGAAAAACTGTTCCATGTTGGTGAGCAAGCAGGCCAAGGCGCGATGGTCAAAACCGTCAATCAGTTACTCTGCGGCGTGCATATTGCTGCGCTGGCCGAAGGCATGGCTTTGGCTGAAAAGGCCGGGATCAGCGGGCAGGTCGTTTTGGATATTCTTGGTGGATCTGCCGCCTCTAGCTGGATGCTGCATAATCGTGGACCCCGCATGGTGCAAGACAATCCGGAAGTGACCAGTGCGGTTGATATTTTCGTAAAAGACCTCTCGATTGTCATGGATGCTGGTCGTTCAGCGAAAGCTGCACTTCCGGTGGCTGCCGCCGCCCATCAAATGTTTCTGGCTGCCTCGGCTCAAGGGCATGGCTTGAAAGACGATAGTCAGGTTGTGCTCACTTATCGTGATCTTGCCGGGCTAAAACACGCCTAAAGCCGCTCATCCCTATGCCATACTCAATCAGCTCACGATATGTTAGGCCGCGGGCATAAGAGGCATGGGCTATACTCCTGTGCCTTTGATCCCGCCAGTTTTATTGACTGATCCTGCTGTCGTTAGCTTTTACTTTATGGCATGGGCTTTTTTTAACATGACCGTTGTGCCCTTGATGGGTGTTTGCCTTTCATCGATGCGCTCACGGTTATGGTCTCTCTGCTGCGCTCATCACAGAGGGGGGAAGTCCGAGCGCGAATCAGCCACCCCCCGGACCGAACAGACAAGCTGCACCCGTCTCCTGTCCGAAAGATCAGGTTGTGAGGAACGCAACCCTAAGCTGTAATCTTAATTGTTATGCGACTTATGAGTGTGTTTCGACTCATCGTATGGATTTTTTGTTTCCTGTCGGAGAGCGGCCGCTGCATCTTTCTTGTCAGCCCGCAGAAGATGTGAAACATAGATCCCACGAAACGGGATCGTCAAGTCTCATCGCATAGAGGATGCGCCTTTGCAGTAAGGTCTTGATCAAGGCGCGCATCAAGTAAGGGGTCGTGGGCCGCGCCAGATTTTGAACGAAACGAACTTGCCGATGGATCAACCTGTGCATCGATCGCAAAGCGTTTCAAACAAAATCCTACCGCTTCCACGCACAAGACCAGTATCCGGTTGCGTTCATGTTTTCAGGTCAGCGTTATGTTGGTTATTGTTCATTCATTGCGTCAGTTGTGTTTTTAAAAGTGCAGCGTTTTCGCGTGCGGGGCACAAGTCAGTTGCTGCCCCTCACGCGTTATCGTGTTGGATGTCCTAACTGTTTGCATGTCTTGTTTTATCTTGTCTTGTCTTGAGATTGGATCTGTTTTGTTTGGTTCTTTTTACGATCAATGGCTTTTGGGATGCGAGACGTTCTGAAATGGGCCATTGAACTGAGATGGGCCATTGAGCTGGGTGAATTGATCCAATGAAGTGGCTTGATGAATGAAGTGGCTTGATGAATGAAGAGAGAGCGTCAGATTTAAAGAGGCCTTGTTTGCAAGAACGTATTGGAAAAAGCCTGTGGGTTAAAGCGTGTTGGTAATCCGTTGATCGTCGTGCGGAAGTCG
>CAWUMW010000022.1:0-17258 GCA_963923415.1 uncultured Hyphomicrobiales bacterium
GCGTCGCGTGCAGATGATCTCTTGTGCAGGTAATATTTGTGCACGTGATGGCTTCCGGACAGGATGGGTTGTTTTATGGCGGGTTTGGGGTCACAGTTCCCTGCCCGCCATTCTTTTTGAACGCATAGCTGTGGTTTTTTTACGAGAAGATGCTGATGATCAAAAAGCCTAAGGACCGATCAAAGACGCGCGTCGCCGCGACACAGTCGGTTGCAGGATCGGGAGTGCGCGATGCGGCTGTGTTGCCGCCTGTGCCCTCGACTCATGTCGTGGTGGGTGTGATCGGGGCGGCGCATGGATTGCGCGGCGAGGTTCGGTTGAAATCCTTCACGCAGGATCCGATGGCTATAGGAAATTATGGCGCTTTGCGGATGCAAGACGGGCGCAGCGTGCAGGTGATTCCACAGCGTCATTTGCGGGATGATTTGATCATTGCAAAATTAAGCGGCATGAGCGACCGCACCGCCGTTGAAACTCTGACAGGCTTGCAGCTCTCAATGCCGCGCGATCACTTGCCGTCGCTTGTCGAAGACGATGAATTTTATCATGCCGATCTGATCAGCCTGCCTGTTGAGGATGAACAGGGGCAGCGTCTGGGGCATATTGTCGGGCTGTTTAATCATGGTGCGGGCGATATGTTGGAAATCAAATTGAACCGCCCCGGACCGACCGATTTTTTACCCTTCACCAAAGACTATGTTCCTCGTGTTGAGGTGAAAGCTGGGCGCGTTGTCGTGCGTCTGCCGGCTGATTTTGGTGTGCCTGTTGCCCCGCCGTCGCGGCAAGCAGCAGAGCGCAAAGCAGGCGCGCGTAAAGCAGGCGCGACAGATGGCAAGCCTGAACAGGACTCATCGGACTGATGTCTTTTCATGCCAGCATAGTGACCGTGATGCCGGATATGTTTCCCGGCCCGCTTGGAGCGTCCTTGGCCGGAACGGCCCTGCGCGACGGGCTGTGGCAGCTTGATGTGCATGATATCCGCGCCCAAGGATTAGGCCGTCATCGTACGGTGGATGATACGCCAGCGGGCGGTGGCGCTGGCATGGTGTTGCGGGCCGATGTCATTGCGGCGGCGCTTGATGCAGCGGTTGCGGCCCATGATCGGCGGCCCAAACTTTTGATGTCGCCACGCGGTCGTCCGCTGCAACAAGCACAGGTGCGCGATTGGGTGGCTGGACCGGGTGTGGTTATTGTGTGTGGCCGTTTTGAAGGCGTCGATGAGCGTGTGATCGAAGCGCGGGGCTTACAGGAAGTCTCAATCGGCGATTATGTGCTATCGGGTGGTGAAATGGCCGCTCTGGTTGTGCTGGATGCCTGTGTGCGGTTGATCCCCGGGGTGATGGGCAAAGCCGCATCGGGGGATGAGGAAAGTTTTGAGCACGGTTTGCTGGAATATCCCCATTACACCAAACCCCGGTTATGGGAGGGGCGGGCCATTCCGGACGTGTTGTTGTCAGGAGACCATGGGCGGATCAAACAGTGGCGGCAGCAGCAAGCCCATGCGCTCACCCAAGCGCGTCGCCCCGATTTACTCAAATCCCATTTCCTTAAATCCCAAGATCAGGATTAGGGGCGGCGCGGGGTTGGGCCTTCAGCGGCGAGCGCCGGTCAATTATCATTGATTTTATTGGGTTTTTCGCTCCTAAACGGGCCTGAATCTGGCACAATGTTTGCGAGTCACAGGCCATGGTCACGATCAATCCTCTCACGAATCCGCTATTATCAGCCTATTCGTCGCCTAAAGTGTCCGGACAACCGGTTCAGACACCGACGACGATTGCGCCGGCTGTCAGCGTGAGTCTGAGCGCCAAAGTGACCGCCTTACAAAGTGCGGTGGTGAAGGGATCGCCACCGATGCCTGTTGTGAAACAGGGGGTTGGGATGGGGGCGCTGACCCTGACGATTTCCAACTATAATGCCGCCAATACCGTGCATATTTACAATGCCGGGGTGGAAATGGATTTGTCCAATTTCACCAAACGGCTGATCAATGGCAATACGATGCAATATACCCTCAAGCAGGGCAATATTGTGGATGCCTCACCCCTCGGTGTGACAACAGCAACTGCTACACCGCAATTCACGGTTCAAGTGAACAATGCTGTGGGCATGTCTCCGCTGTCAGGCGTGATGACCAATCCTTTGCCGGTTTATGATGTAACAGCGGATATTAACGTCGCAAAATATAAATTGGCCGTTGATAATCCCACGATCATTCCCAATGGCTTTCAACCCATTCCGCCGATTGTTGATAATGGCGCTGCTTTGTCGCGCAACTTCTCGACCTTGCTCGATATGACGCAGGATTTCACCAGCGCAGATCCGCCCGGTCCCCCCGCCGCGATCACCGGTCTGCGTTATGTGGAAATGCTGCGCCCCACTTTGACGTTGAGCCCCACTGATATTCTCAAAGGCGATGCGCTGAAAATCCAATCAGGGAATGCGGTCGGCAAACCATATTTTTATTCAGTGACCTCCGCGACAACAGGGCTCAATCCTGTGAGCTTGATGTCAACGGGTGAGTTCACGCTCTCTGACGCGATTACCCTCAGCCCTGATACGATCAAGCTGATGAAAGGCATGACGGTCAAAGTTGAGCCGGATGATTTATCTGCGGCCAATGCCCCGCAATTGGCTGAGAAAATTGCCAAGCTCAATGCTTTATTTGCAACCGAGGGGCAATTAGGCGCAGGGCAGGTTTCTAAATTTAAACTCAATATTCGTGCCGCGGCTGGGGATGTTCAAGCCAATATTGATGTGTTGGGGCGGTTGACCCGTCTTAATAAAATCTCACTGGTCAGTAATCTTGATCAAAGTGTGGCCTTGCCGCCGACCACGCCTTTTTCGATTACGGCGGATCAATATCGGTTGAATAAAAATGTTTTGAATGCGATTGGCACCAATTATCAACTGCATTTGAGCGGTGTTAAAGCGGTTGATGCCATCACGATGCAAAAAGATTCGCATGTGCTCGATTTTAGCGTCGAGGATAAATTGTCGAATGTCTTGGCCAATGCTGCGACCTTAAATAAAATTCCCAAAAATTTCACGTTGGCGATCAAAGACACGATCAATAATGTCGTGTCCTATTCTAGCAATTTGGGCTCCGTGACCAAGCCCTATACGCTGAATATTATTGATGCCAGTTTGGACAAGGTGCTGCAAAATAGCAGCGTGTTGGGCAAATTAAAAGTGAGTTACAATCTGCGCGACAAAACCAGCGAAGTGATTGCGCATGCGGATGATCTGGTGAAGTTTACTAAAAATGTCACCATTGCTCAAAGCCTGTCTAACTGGGAAAATTCTTCTGTGTCGATCACCAGTGCGACAGTGCCGGCCCCCACGCCTGCGGTTTCGCCCTTTGCAATTTATATGACCCCGCCCGCCAAAGCGCAGATGGTCAAAATTGTTGAAGGCAGCGCTCCGGTTGATCAGATTTTGGTGCAACCGGATGGAACATTTTACAGTGGTCTGACCATCGATAAGAATAATAATATTGTTCAAAATGGCTATATTGTCGGCGTTGTGACAAAAACCGGTACTGGCAGTCAGGCGGTTTCGAATTACATCCTCAATACACCGACCAGCGGAGGGGCGCTGGCGTCCTCAAATGGATCGATGTCTGGGGCTTCTTTTTTCTGGAAACCGCCATCAACCTTTGTGCCGACCGATGGAAAGCACACCTATCAGGTGGTCGCAGATCCGCCCATTGGGTCGACGGACAAAACATTCGGCATCAAGATCAATGATCAGATGACCTCCAGCAATCCGGATCTGTCGCGCAGCTTTACCTTGAGTGTGATCTCCGCCACGGTGGGGGGCAATACAGGTTTGGCACAACGCTATTCCAGCGCTGATACTAATTTTTATATGCTCCATGACAGTGCCAGTGCTTTGGCGCATCTCGATATGTCTGCCGCATCGCCATTCCCGGCTTTAGTGAATTCAGGGCGTTTATTGGGGGCGATTAGCGCCGATGGACAACCACAAGCCTCAAGTGGAGATCCGCTGCAACCTCCTCAGCTGACGGTGCCGCTGAGCTTGGATGCGGATAATAATTTGCGGACATTGAATTTGCCGGTGATTGGCTATGATCAAGTAACGGTCAGCAATGATGGCATTGTGGCGAAATTCAACAATAGCCTGACATTGAACGGGGTGGCGTGGAAAGATGCGCCTGTTTTAGATCAGCAACCCAGTGTTGCTGAAATGGTGATCAATAGTCCGATTTCCTCCATTTATAACGAGGCTACGGGCGTTGATAATACGCAGACGCTGAAATCCATCAGCAAGGTTTTGAAAATCAATGTGCAGCTTGAAAGCAAGAAAAGCGATGGCACGGCGATTGATAGCGCCACTATCGTTAATCAACTTAAACAGCTTTACGGGATTACTTCGGTGCCGGGCGCGATTGTCAATGAAACCGATGCGCTGACCTTCCCTGCGCCAAATCCGAATTTGATTATTAACGGGATCCCGATCTTCCAGACCTATGATAGCACCACCCATCAACTCGTGCCCTATGATGCGCAAAATGCAACACCGCCGATTGCAACCGTTGCGGATTTGGTGACGGCGATTAATAATGGCGTGCAGGCCTTTAAAGATTATATGGAATATAATGAAAAAGGCTCGGATCCGTCTTATTTGAATATTGATTTGCACGCGGAAATTGACTCGGCCACGCACCGGCTAGTGCTGCGCTCTCAAACAACCCCGACCATTAGCGTCAAAGATCCCAATAATATTATGGCCTATACCGGCCTAACATTTGGTACGATCACCCGTGTGCAAGATGGAACCATCAGCCTGTCGGGTCAGCCGGTGGCCTCGGTGCCGAATGGGCAGGCGTCAGGCAACATTGCCATTACCGTGGATGGCGTCACAAAGTCTGTGTTTGTCTCGCTTGGTAATAATGCGCAGAAAAATATCACAGCGATGATTGATGCAATCAATAAGGCGTTTAATTATTCAAGCGCCAGCTCAACCTATTTGTTGCGTGCGACATCAGACGGCACGCTCAATGGGGGTGTGAAATTAAGCTCGGCCTCTGGCAATCAAATTACCGTCAGCTATCCGAATGATTTAACGGCTGCCCTGCCTCTGCCCTTTGGCAGCACCTCCAAATATTTGCAAGTCACCACAACCGATGCCTCTGTTTTGGCGCCGCCGGATATTCAGTTGGCTTTGGCTGGCATGACCAATAATTTCGTTTTGAATGTCATTGATACCAAAGCCAATATTGCCACCAACCAGCAGGCGATTGATAGTGCCGGGCGTGGTCAGGCCAAAATTACCTATCAAAATTAAGCACCTCTGCAAAATTAAGCGCGTCTGAATCGGCGATCACAGGGCCCGGTCGTGGTAAGCCTGACGGGTTCTGCCAGGGGTGGGCGCTAAACGTGTGGGCACTGAACGTGTGGGGTGGCACGCCTCTTTGATCCGATGGCTTGACTGGCGGCTTGCTGTGTAAAACACCTATTTTATGACAAAAAATCTTATTGAAGTGAAAAATAGATATGTTTTTTCTTTTAAATGCAGCTACAATTAAAGTAATTCAAATTTAATATATAAATAAAAATCGATAAAATAAAAAATTTAAATAGATCTTTCAAATAGCTTATGCAATCTCAAAGAATGTGATACAGGATTTTTTGTTTATATGATTCGATGATCATTCCATGATCTTGTTTTTTATAAAAACAAAGTAGCAATTGCTTTTTTTATCTTATTAATCCTGAAAAAAAGGATTTTTGAGGCCTTATTGTGACTTAAAGATCATAGTTTTTGTATTTGAGACAATTTTATTGTGGCGTGTTTTTAGTTTGCTGGTGTGGGTGTCGTGTCCGTGCGTTCAGAAAAACCAATTTTTAATGAGATCAATCAGATGGCATTTTCGCTAGAACGTTTTGAATCCTATGCCTATAGCCGCGATCGTGAAATGGGCATGCGCGAGCTGGTCGCACTCTTAACCGACCTTGATAATAATTACGGGCATTTGGGTGCTAATTTCCGGGCCCAGCCTTTGCGCGCGGTGCAGCAAGAAGATATCGACCAACATGTCTGGACTCGGACTGCTGCGGCCGCCTCAAGTCTGTTAGCCGATAACGAATTATTTTTTGCCCCCGAATGGCAGTTACGGATGATGACCTATCATCGGTGGCTGCAAACCTTGTTTGCGGCCAGTCCGTTTCAAAATGCCGATCATATTATGCGGGCGCTTAATCAAGGCGAGGGTAAGGATGATCTGAGCCAATTAAAAATCCAGCAAATTGATTTATTGAAATTCTGTTTGTTGTATTCGCCTGAATCCGAAGTGGCGCTCGATCTTGATGCCTTGTGGGAGCAAGATAAAAATCTGGCAGCGAGCCTGTGTCTGGCATTGCTGTCACCGCGCTTTCTCGGTTCGCCCGCAGCCCATGGCAAGCGGGAGCAAATCCTGCCATGGCTGGCTGGCCGGTTGGATCAGGTCGAAGATATTGAGATGCTGCCGGTGGGTGTGTTGCATGATCTTTACATGCATTGCAGCTACGCCGACCGTGCCGATAAGCACGATATCAAAAAGCCGATCAACGCCTTGATCCGGCGTAAATTGCGCCAGATGTCTTTGAAAGACCGGGCCTTGCATGAAAATGCTCCGGTGATGGAAGCAGGCGGTGAAAAGCCTGTGATGATTGTGGTGCATGAATGGTTCTCAAGTTCCCATTCAATGTATCGTACCCATTCGCGCACGATTGAGGCGGCGCGCCAATTATTCCATGTGATTGCGATGGGCTATGAGCAATGTCTGGATGCAGAAACCCGGAAAGTTTTTGATGAAGTGATTTCGATCCCCAACAATATTTCTATTGTGGATCAGTTAAAACAGATTCAGCGTGAAGCGCGCCGGAATAAAGCCGCTGTTTTATATATGCCCAGTGTTGGCATGTTCCCGCTGACCATGTGGCAAGCCAATTTACGGGTCGCACCGTTGCAGGTGATGGGCACGGGCCACCCTGCCACCACCCATGCGCATGCAATTGATTATTTGGTGGTCGAGGAAGATTTTATCGGCGATGAGAAATGTTTCAGCGAAAGCTTAATCAAATTGCCGTCGGATGGATTGCCCTATCGTCCGTCTGCGTCTTGGGTTGCCACCAAACCAAAACGCACGCCGATGAAAAAGCCGGATCGGGTTGAAGTGGCGGTGTGTGCCACCACGATGAAATTGAACCCGCAATTTTTAAGTGCTTGTGCACGCATTGTGGATGGATCAAAAGTGCCGATCCATTACCATTTCTTGGTTGGGCAGGCGCAAGGCTTGATTTACCCCAATGTCAAACGCGTCGTGCGGATGTTTCTGGGCGATCATGCCACGGTCTATCCGCATCAAGAATATAAGTCCTATATGCAGGTCATTTCTGATTGCGATTTGTTTATCAATCCGTTCCCCTTTGGCAACACCAATGGCATCATTGATTGCATCACCGCGGGTCTGGTGGGCATTTGCAAAACAGGGCGCGAAGTGCATGAACATATCGATGAGGCGTTGTTTGGTCGCCTTGGCATGCCCGATTGGATGGTTGCAAAAACCATTGATGACTATGTCGAGGCATCAATTCGATTGATTAACAATCATGAGGAACGCCACAGTCTGCGCCAGTTAATGTCCGGCCCCAGTAAGGTGGAATTGTTCTTCAAGGGACGCCCGGAATTGATGGGCCAGATGTTTATGGCGCGTTTGAAAGAGCGCATGAAAGCCAGCAAGGAAACCGAACCCGCTTAAAGCCGGGTGAAACTTAAAGGCTGCTGAAGCTTAAAGGATCGTCAAAATAAAAGGCGGGGGTCGTTCTCTTCTCCCGCTTTTTTCATGCCCGCAAAGCACCTGAAATGGGGGCGTCTCGCCTTATCAATCGGGGCGTTCTAACGTTAATGCGGGCGTTTGGGCGGGGCTTTGCCGAGCTTGCCCATAATCCCGGCGATCCGATCGAGCGAGAGGCCCGGCTCAGTGGGCACGGGGTCTTTGTCTTGCCGATCGACCAGACGCTTGACCGCACGCGGAGTGTGGGGTTTTTCTGACAGAAATTTTTTGATTTTGTCCATCGGTCACTCTCGGGTTCCAGACTGCGCTCTCATGGTTTATGGGGCCAGCGAACGCAGGATCGGGTTGATGCTCAAGCTTTGCAATTCTGGGGCCAGCCGCGCCTGTCTTTTGGTGCAGATCTGATTTCCCTGTTCAAAACGCTGCGGCAGTGGCCGGAGCGGGCCAGAATCGCCCGCCCAGACAGGGGGTTGGGACGCCGGTGGTGCTGGGCAGGCTCAGCGGCAGGCCTTGAAAAGAGCGCTGCGCCAAATAAGCAAAACATTCCGCTTCCAGACTGTCGCCGCGCCAACCAACGGTTTCAACCGGTTCAACCGGCACAGCCAGCACTTGAGCCAGCCCCTGCATGAAACTTTGATTATGGCGTCCACCGCCCGCCACCAGCCAGCGACGCGGCGGGCGTGGCATATGGGCGCAGGCTTTGGCTGTGGCGTGAATGGTAAAAGCCGTCAGCGTTGCCAGACCATCAAGCGGGGAGAGGTCGGAGAGCGCGGCCAAACCAGCATGAAAAGCGTTGCGGTCGAGGGATTTGGGCGGCGGGACAGCGAAGAAGGGATGATCAAGCAGGCGCGCAAGATGGTGATCGCTCACACGGCCTTGGCGGGCCAAGGCGCCGTTGTCATCATAGGGGCGGTTGAAGTGCTGGCGGGTCCAGTCATCGCACAGAGCGGAGGCCGGACCTGTATCGAAGGCAAGCACCTCTTGATCATTCAGATAGGTCACATTGCCAACCCCGCCCCAATTTAACACAACCAAAGGCGTGTCGAGCGCAGCCGCTAAGGCCTGGTGATAAAGCGGCACCAAGGGTGCGCCTTGTCCGCCTTGTGCGACATCATTGAGACGAAATTGATCGATCACGGCAATGCCGGTTTGGAGAGCCAATTGCGCGCCATCGCCCAATTGTCGCGTGAAGCGTTGCTGCGGATTGTGATAGACGGTTTGTCCATGCAGGCCGATCAGATCAATGTCTGCGGGCTTGAGCTGATGGCGGCGGAGAAAATCGAATAAAGCCTGTCCGAAACAGGTGGTGACATGGTTTTCTAAATGGGTGAGCGGGTCGGTCAGGGCACGCTCTGGCTGGCGCAAAAAATCAATTAGAGTCGCGCGTAGATCTTGCGGATAGGGGGCTGTGTCGGCAGGGCCAAAGCGGATGACGTGATGGCCGTCGGTTTCTAAAAGCGCGATATCAATTCCATCCATGGACGTGCCGCTGATCATACCAATAACGGTTTTGAGGACAGGCACAGCCATGATCACCCCTTTTCTTCAACGCGAACCCGATCAAGCAGTGATAGAGGAGGGCGTGTGTCGGAGCAATTGGCAAATCATCTGGAGTTTGTGCCTTGCCAACGACCATGATAGGTTCTCGTGATCACATGATGACGGTGGTGCCGGGTAAGGATGAGTGAATGTCGATGCGTATCATAGAGCCTGAACTGACATTTGAAATCGAAACGCCGCTGCAATTGGGCGAAAGTGTTTATTGGGAGGAAACCCAACAGGCTTTATATTTTGTCGATATTTTAGCCCCTGCGGTGTTTCGTCTTGATACGCACAGCCGCGCTTTGAAGCGCTGGACGATGCCGAGTGCGATCGGCAGTTTTGCCATGGGGGTTGATGGCCGGTTGGCGGTTGCTTTGCGGGACGGGGTCTATTGGTTTGATCCGCAGACGGAACAGTTGGAGCTGTTGGTGCGCCCTGAACCGGATCGGCCGATGAATCGGTTAAATGACGGCAAAGTGGGGCCGGATGGGTGTTTCTGGGTGGGCAGTATGGATGACCGCCCGCAAAAGGAAAAAACTGCGGCGTTATATCGTATTGACCTTTCTGGGCGCTGTACGCGGATGCTCGATGGCTTGATTATTTCCAATGGGCTTGCTTGGTCGCCCGATGGCCGCACGCTCTATCATGCCGATAGTCGCGGACCTTATGCGCAGGCTTTTGATTTTGATCCTGAGACGGGCGCCTTGTCACGTCAGCGCGTGTTGCGGGTATTGCCCGAAGCAGAGGGACGGCCCGATGGGGCGGCGTGCGATATGGAGGGCTATTATTGGGTTGCAGGCGTGACAGCCGGATGTCTCAATCGCATCGCACCGGATGGACGGTTGGATTGTAAAATCAAATTGCCGGAGTCTATTCCAGCACCCACCATGCCGTGTTTTGGAGGTGCAGATCGCAAGACCCTTTATGTCACCTCTTTGACAAAGACCGTTGATGGGGTCACACATCCGGGGCGGCTGTTTTCTTTCCCTGTTGATGTGCCGGGTGTGCCGGTGGGTCGGTTTGGACAGCCGCAGGCAGGACCGGCAGAGCGTGCATGAGCCATCCGGATCCGACGCATCCTTTTCAGGTTGATTTCTTGCCCTGTCCATTGGGCGGCGGCATCTATTTGATGCCCTGCCCGGGGCGGCAAGGCCGTGATTCGGCCGGGACAATGTGGGCGCGCGATCTGCGGCAAGATTTACGCAGTTTGGCTGTGCATGATCTGGCGGGTGTGATGACGCTGCTGACAGACCACGACATGCAGACCTATCGTGTCACATCTTTGTCGCAAGACGTGGCTGAGCAGGGATGGCGATGGTGGCATTGGCCTGTGCCTGATAGAGGGGTCGCTGATGCTGATACACAGGCGTTGATGCGGCAAGCCTTACCGGATTTGCAAGCGATCTGGCGGGCGGGCAAATCGGTTGGACTTCATTGCGCGGCTGGGCTTGGACGCACCGGCATGGTGGCGGCGCAATTTTTGGTTGCTCAGGGTCTGTCGCCCTCAACAGCCATTGCAACTGTCAGGCAGGTGCGGCCGGGGTCGATTGAAACCGCCGAACAGGAACAGGCGGTGGCGCAGTGTGAATGGGCTAAACCCTAGAGAAAAATTAAATGAACTGGCCAGCAAGAGCTTTTTCAATCGCCGCTTGATCTGGAATACTGCTTTGCGCCCCCAGAGTTTGGCAGGCCAAACTCCCCGCCGCGACACCCTGTTGCAAAGCACCGGTGAGGCCCAAGCCGCGATCCAAGGCTGCCGCAAAGGCCCCACAGAAACTATCGCCCGCTGCGGTTGTGTCGATCACAGTGACAGCGAGGGCAGGTAAAGCCCGGCGGATCCCATCGGACCAGCAGATAACGCCGTCTGCGCCCAATGTGACAATCACAGTGATGTCATACGCAGCCGCAAGGAGTTGAGCGAGCGTGTCGGGGGAGGCTGTGGGCAGGCCGAGAATTTGTCCGAGATCGGCAATCTCACCTTCATTGGCAATCAGAATGTCGAGATACGGCATCCAGTCTTTCGTCATGCCATGGGCGGGAGCGCTGTTTAAGATCACACGAACGCCGCGGGCTTTGGCCAAGGCCATGGCCGTTTTGGTTTCGTGGTCGTCGAGTTCGCGTTGGACGAGCAGATATTCTTTGGCAGAAAAAGACAGCGCCTCAAGTTGCGAAGCCCGTGCGCGGCGATTGGCACCGGAGGCAACCACAATGGCATTATCGCCTTGCGCATTCACAGCGATGAAAGCCGCACCGGTTGGGGCATCACAGGCGGCCAAATGGGTTAAGTCCACACCCGCTTGTTCAAGCAACACCGTTCCCAAAGGCGCAAATGGATCGTGTCCGACCGCGCCGACCATGCGCACCTGTCCGCCGGCCCGCGCTGCTGCCAGAGCTTGATTGCCACCTTTGCCACCGGCAAAGACCTGATAGTCGGGCCCTAATACGGTTTCCCCTTTAGCGGGAATATGATCGACGCGCGTGACAAAATCGACATTGATGGAGCCGAACACAGTGATCATCGGGGCGCCTTGTTTAAGAATGGACCGACTGCCACGCTTGCACAAAGGCTTTGGCCTTGATGCGCACAGAGGCAACCGTATCGCCGGGCTTATAGAGGGCTGATCCAATCCCCAAACCCGCCAGAGGACTGTCACGATAAAAAGCGGGGGTTTGCTCATTGACCCCGCCTACCAACAGCATCCGGGTTTTGGCAGGTAAGACCGCAGCCAAGGCTTTGACCCCTTGCGGGGTCATTAGCTCACCCGGAAAGAGTTTTAAAACATCCGCACCCGCTTGCAGGGCTGTGAAGGCCTCACTGGCTGTAAAGGCACCGGGCGCGGCAATGAGTTTTAATGCCTTGCTGCGTTGAATAACCGCCGGATCGGTATTGGGCGAGACAATCAGCTGCCCCCCCGCTTGTGCAACGGCATTCACATCCGCAATGGATAGTACGGTTCCAGCCCCAACCAGCGCATCAGCCGCGAGATGTTTGGCAAGACGTGTGATGCTTGTCAGCGGATCAGGCGAATTCAGAGGGACTTCGATCAAGGTGATGCCTTCGCTGACCAGCGTCTCTCCGATTGGCACGGCCTCATCGGGTGTGATGCCGCGCAAAATCGCAATCAATGGCATGCGTTTGAACTGGTGTTCAAACGCTGCCGTGACATCAAGAGAAGAGGCCATGATGATGCTTTCCGTGAGGATGGATCAGACGATGCAGCCGCGTGCAGCGACCGGCCAGTCGCCGATCAGCTCATGGCCACGCACAACCACCACCCGGTCCACCATATTGACCACCACACAGACATGATTGGGAATGATGCGCACAATATCCCCAACCTGCGGGCGCTCATTGCAGGCTTTCAGATCAAGAAATCCATGCTCTTCCGCAAATTGTTGGATGCGCGCTTGTGGGTGTTCGAGAATGATTCCAAACCCATCAAGATCGCGCCCCGGATCGGGGGTGAGGGTTTTGGAGCCAGCATCTAAAATACCACGTTCCGGGGCAGCCCGTGACACGACAGTGGAATAGACCTGCAACGCACAGTCTTTTTGTTCGGCCAACCCGACCTGCATGATCATGCGGTCATTGTAAATGCAGGTTCCAGCGCGATGTTCCGTCACGCCGCGCAATTTAAATAGATTGCTCAAATTGGGTGTACCGCCAGAGGACACAATCCCGATTGGCAATCCTGCTGCGCGTAATCCAGCCTGCGCCTCATCAAGAAAGGCTTGTGTTTCCGGCAACCGAGTTTCCGGCGGATAGATCATCAATCCCGCAAAGCGCAGATGCGGGGAGGCCGCAATTTGTTTGGCCAGCGCAATGGCTTCTTGCGGGGTTTCAACGCCGGCGCGTTTGCGGCCCGTATCACATTCAACCACCACTTCGAGCGGGCGGCCTGCCAACTCGCCCGCTTTGGGCAAGCCTTCAACCACCACCGGATTATCCGCAGCAACACGCACCTGTGTGCGGGCGAGCAAACGACCCAGCCGACCAATTTTTTGTTCGCCGAGCAGATTGTAGCTGATAAAAATATCGTCGATGCCTGCATCCGCCATTACTTCCGCTTCACCGAGCTTTTGGCAGGTTATGCCTTTGGCGCCAGCGGCAATCTGCATTTTAGCAATTTCAGGGCTTTTATGCGTTTTGATATGCGGCCGATTGGCAATGCCGGCTGCATCGCACATGGCCTGCACCCGGGCGATATTGCTGTCAACGACATCAAGATCAATGACCACGGCAGGCGTGCCGTAATGTTTGGCAATTTCACTTTTCAAATGATTGAGGGACATCATTGCACCTTTTGTTTGTTAATCGCGGATCAGCATGATGACTTCAATTTCAACAGACATCCGATTGGGCAAAGATCCCATTCCGACCGCCGAACGGGCATGACGGCCCGCTTCGCCAAGGACATCCACAAATAAATCTGAACATCCATTGATGACTTTGGGATGATCAGAAAAATCAGGCTCGGCATTGACCATGCCCAACAGTTTGATCACCGCTTCAATGCGCTCGAGATTGCCAAGGGCTGCTTTTGCCGCTGCCAATAAATTGAGGCCGGTCAGGCGCGCTTCCTGATAGGCTTCGTCCACTGAAATATCCCGACCAAGTCGGCCGACCCGATAGGTGCCGTCGGCCCGTTTCGGACCTTGTCCTGACAGATAAAGTAAATTGCCCGCAAAACGCCACGGAACATAATTGGCAACCGGAACGGGAACATCGGGGAGTCTCAGTCCCATTTTTTCTAAGCGTTGTTCAGGGGTCATGCGCGTTACTCCTTAAACTCCAACGAATGTTAAAAACACGACGCGCTGCTCATTTGTCAAAGAGCGCGCCATTGATAATGACGCGATCAGCGATCAAACGGCTTTGGCCTTTCAGATGTTCGCCTGTTGAGTCGACATAGTCAAATGCACCTTTGCGCCATTCAAGAATGCTCGCATCGCCAGCACTACCAATGCGGAACGTGCCGAGATCAGGTCGCAGCAAGGCTTTGGCTGGCGTTTCGGTAGCGCTTTTGATGATGGCATTGAAATCCATTCCCAATTCGACAAATTTGGACATGGTTGTCAGCAGATCAAAGGCTGGACCATCAATACAGAGCGCATGCACATCGGAGGAGATGCAATCCGGTAAGAAATTATTTTTCAGCATGGTGCGTGCCGTTGCAAAGGAAAAAGACCCCATGCCATGACCAATATCGAAATAAACACCGCGTTCCCGCGCCTCCAAAACAGCCTCCCGAACACCGCCTGCAGCCGTGCTGGGCGCATTAGGGAAGGGGCGGAAACAATGGGTCAATACATCGCCCTTGCGCATCAAACCGAGAACATCTTTGAGAGAGGGCGGGGGGACATCAATATGCACCATCATCGGCATATCGACTTCATCGGCCACCTGACGCGCAATCTCCAACGGAACGAGACCAGAATTGCCAGAGGCATGAAATCCCACCCGTACTTTAATGCCTGCCAATGTATCGCGATTGGCTTGAGCGACTTCAACCGTATCCAGCGGGGCCATCAAGCGCAAATCACCACTTTCACCCACCATGATACGTTTCGAGAAGCCATAAATGCCCGCAAAAGAGACATTCAGATAAGCCAAAATCCGCACCGGACTGGGTTTGATGACATGGTCAAGAAAGCCCGGATAATTGCCCGGACCCGCGCTGCCTGTATCAACCAGCGTGGTGCAGCCCCCGTGTGCGAGACGCAGCGGATCCACCCCCAACGATGTGCCGCCCCAATAGACATGGGTGTGTAAATCAATCAGACCGGGTGTGACGATACGCTGATCGGCCTTTTCAACATGCGCCGCACGCGCCGCTAAGCCATCCCCAATAGCGGCCACTTTACCTGCTTTAAAGGCGACATCGGTGACGCGGTCGATAGATTGGGACGGGTCGATGACCCGACCACCGCTAATAACAAGATCAAAGTCGCTCATGATGGACATCCTGACTCAAGAGGAAACTAAAAGCCCTAAAAGGGGTGTCGAGGGTAAAAAAATTACATAAATTCCGGCCAGCGGGTCAAGGCATTGGGGTAAAACTTCGATATTGCAGCGCAATATGAATGATTTTAGTCAAAATATGATTGACAGATTTCCTCTGCGCTTCCACATTTTCGGTTCAAGCGCACAGGTCCTCTTGGTGGAGGCTGGGCGCTCTGAAGGTCGTGTTGGTGCGCGGCCATGGGAAGGGGGATGGTTATGGGGGTGGTCTAGCGGGGCCAGCGCATAACGGAAACCAAGCTTTGAAAACAGGGGGGCTGCATGCCAATATTGTCAGGGTTGGAAATGATGCTTAAGCGGCGCCATCTATTGGCGGCCACCGGCTTGGCCGCTTTATCGGTTTTGGCGATGCCTGTTACAGCACAAGCACAAAGCAGTGCCAATCTGGCGATGATCGGCGAGCCGCAATCCCTTGATCCGATGGCTTCTACCGCCGATCTGGTTTCGCTGATCATGCAGCATGTCTATGAGCCGCTTTACACCTTTGATGCGCAATGGGCCGTCAAGCCGATGCTCGCTGCTGATTTGCCGAAAATGAGCGCGGATGGAAAAACCTATACGATTGACATTCGTAAAGGTGTCAAACTGCACAATGGCCGAGAATTGGATGCAGAGGATGTAGTGGCTTCACTAAAACGGTGGTTGGACATGACACCGCGAGGCAAATCACTTGCCAAATCAATCACCAGCCTCACCGCCAAAGGCAGTCACACTGTAGAAATCGTGTTGTCGGATGTGCAACCGGCTTTGCTCGCTCATCTTGCTTTGCCCTCAGGCTTTGCAGGCATTATGGCCAAGGAATCGATTGCCAATCCGCTGGTCGATTTTGTGGGCACGGGGCCTTATAATTTCCGTGAGCGTAAACCGGATCAATTTGTCGTTTTGGTAAAATTTGACGGCTATGCCGCGCGCAGCGAACCGGCCAATGGTTATGCAGGCAAGCGTGAAGCAAAGATTGATGAATTGCGCTTTATTCCTGTCCCCAATGCGAATACGCGGGTCGAAGGGATTGTTGCTGGTCAATATCATTTTGCTGATCAATTGCCTGTGGAAGCCAATAAGAAAATTTCAACCAGCGGCACGGCTTCGGGTGTTTTGACGATGCCTTACGGCTTTCCTTATTTTCCAACCAATACCAAGCAAGGTCCGATGACGGATTTGAAAATCCGGCAAGCGTTCCAGATGGCATTGAATCAGGAAGAAATTTTGTTGGCGGGTTTTGGGGATCCGAAATTCTTCTCGCTGGCGGCGGAACATTTCCCGAAAGGATCGCCTTTCTATTCGGAGGCGGGCAAAGCGCAGTATAGCCAAGGCAATGCAGCAGGCGCCAAAAAATTATTGGCGGAGGCTAAATATGATGGCACGCCGATACGTATTCTCAATTCCAAGCAATATGATTTCCATCATCGGATGGCCTTAGTGATGGCCGAACAATTAAAGGCGGCCGGTTTTGCGGTGGCGCTGGATGTGGTGGATTGGGCAACTTTGGTGCAACGTCGGGCGGATCCGGCGGCGTGGGATATTTACATCACGCATTCGGCCTTCTTGCCTGAGCCGATGTTGTCACCGCCGCAATTGGGGGATGGGGCGCCCGGCTGGTGGAAAACACCTGCCAAGGATGCGGCATTGGCCGCATTCAATGCAGAGCCGGATGCCGCCAAGCGCGGACAATTATGGGCGAAGGTGCAACAGGTTGTTTATGACGAAGTGCCCTATATCCGGGCTGGTAATTTTGCCGCTTTGTCAGGTCTGTCAAACCAGTTGAAAGCCTATACACCGATGCCGTGGCCGGCCTTCTGGAATGTGAGCTTGTCGAAATAATACGGTTCTGAATGGATGGGCCTGTGTGAGGCCCGTCTGATCGGCGTCAGCGGAGCATCAACGGTGTGGGAC
>CAWUMW010000023.1:0-17062 GCA_963923415.1 uncultured Hyphomicrobiales bacterium
ATGATTTTTCCATTTCGATGCTGGCGCAGCTGAGCTCGCTGGTGTCGTTTTCGCTAATCCTATGGCAGCTCTCCGAACAGTTCACTGTACCGGGCACCACCCTTGTCATTCCGGGGTTTCTATTTTTTGTGGCGCTGATTTATGCCGCTTTCGGAACACTCATCACCCATTGGATTGGCCATCGCTTGGTCAAGCTGGATTTTGACCAGCAGCGTTTTGAAGCTGATTTCCGGTTCGCCTTGGCGCGGTTGCGCGAATATACCGAACAGATCGCCTTGTTTAACGGGGAACAAGCCGAGCAAACCCGCTTGCGCCAACGCTTTGGCATGATCATCGCCAACTTTTTTTCGATCGTCGCCTTGCGCAAAAAAATGATGATGTTTACCGCCACCTATGGCCAAATCAGCCCCATCATTCCCTATGTCGTGGCGGCCCCCTTCTATTTCGCTGGGAAAGTGCAGCTTGGCTCGATGACCCAAACCGCAGGGGCATTTGGGCGGGTGGAAAGCGCCTTAAGCTATTTCATTTCTGCCTATACATCACTGGCCGTCTATGCAGCGGTGCTGCAACGTCTGACAAGTTTTGACGACTCGATGCGACAAGCCCGCCCCCAAACGCCCCATGCCGCTGGGCTCACTAGGCATCTGTCAGCTGAGAGCACGACGCTCCAACTTGACCATGTTGTTTTACATTTGCCCAACGGCCAAGCCTTGTTAAGCGTTGATGGGTCGATCCCCCATGGCGAGACCCTGCTGATCAGCGGCCCCTCCGGTTCGGGCAAATCGACCTTGCTGCGCGCGCTGGCCGGATTATGGCCCTATGGCACGGGCACGATGCGACTGCCCAATCCGACAGCCATGATGCTGTTACCGCAGCGGCCCTATATTCCACATGGTCCGCTCAATGAAGCTGTCTGTTATCCGGCCAAAGTGGATGCGTTCACCCACAGTGAAATCGCGGCTGTCTTGCAAGCGGTGGGGCTTGATGAATTGGTTGCGGTTCTCGACCATGACGATTTATGGTCACAACGACTGTCTGGCGGCGAACAACAACGCCTCGCCATCGCGCGGGCTTTATTGGCAAAACCCGATTGGCTGTTTCTGGATGAAGCCACCGCGGCTTTGGATGAAGCCAGTGAGGCGCAGATTTATACCCTGTTGAAACAGCACCTACCGACCACCACACTGGTCTCAATCGGCCATCGTTCCACTCTGCGCGCCTTCCATGATCGGTTGATCACACTCAGTGGCAAACGCGATCAAACGCTCTCGCTCTCCTCAAGCCAAGCGGCCAATTAAAGCCGCTGGCCACCAGAGCGTGTGATGATCAGAGAATGTGCTGACTAAAAGGTCCGTTCAAAAATCATTTGCCCGGATTGACCATTGATGATCAACCGACCTTCATCGGTGTCCCATTGCTGCGCGGTGCGCAAAGCAATCAAAAAGGTTTTCTCAACCGCCATCATCTCTTTGGAACATTCGCGCTTGGTCAAAGCAATGGGGCCAACGGCAAAGCGCTGCTGCTGTAAAGGATAGGCGGTCGCAGAATAGGTATTGCACGCCCCAAAGCCGCGTACCCGCAAGGTTTCATCGAGGGACAGGGTTGGACGATCGGAGCGTTCGCCGGGAAAGGGCTTGTTATTGAGGCTGACGGCAATCCATTGCACATCAAAGGGAAATTTTTTCATCGCCAACATCGGGCCCGATTGCGCCCGTGCATCCGACGCGCTGAGCACGACCGAGGACAACAGCAAAACCGATAAGGTCGCAATCCGCAAGAACACCTGTTTCACCCCTAGACCTCCATCAAAACTCATCGCCAGCCCGTCAAAACCACTCTTTGAGAGCGCCAACCGCACACTCCATGAAACTGTCAGGCACCCTATGGGCCTGCGTTTAACGGGTCAAGCAGCCCCGATCCGCGCCTCCAAAGCCGCCAGCAACGGATTTGCTGGACGGAAGATATAGTCACTTTGCGATACGGCGACGCGTTGCGCCCCCCATGCCAGCAAATGATCGGTGACCGCAAACAGCTGATTGGCCGGACATTGCAAAACTTGGCCCGCATCCGTTGCTTGTCCAACCGGACGGGCCTCAAACTGGGTCTGCAAGTCCAACAGCTGATCGGGGGTCAAAGACGGTCCATCCGCTGTCACCAAACGATGGGTGCGCGCCTCTTCCTCCGCGGCAATACGTCGTAAGATCGTGGCCGCCGCCTGACGCTGGCGGGCGCCCCACGGTGCCACAACCGACGCCACCAGATTGGCCTCGCTGCGCAACATCACCCCATCATCAATCACTTTCAATGCATTGGCGGTCAGTGTCGCACCCGTTGTGGTGATATCCACGATCAATTCCGCCGACCCGGCAGCCGGAGCCCCTTCGGTTGCCCCGAGACTTTCGACAATCCGATAATCGGAAATACCATGCAGCGAAAAGAACCGGCGTGTCAGATGCACATATTTTGTCGCAACCCGCATTTTGCGGCCATGTCTTTGGCGAAACCGAGCCGCCGCATCTTCCAAATCCGTCATGCGGGTGACATCAATCCATGCCTGCGGCACCGCCACCACGACATTGGCATGTCCAAATCCAAGTGGCGTCAGCAGTGCCAGCCGATCTGCCGCATCCTCGATATTTTCGCGGATCAAATCCTCGCCCGTAATCCCCAGATGCGCGCCCCCCGACGCCAGTTCGGCGGCAATCTCTGAGGCAGACAAATAAGCAACTTCAACATCCGGCACACCAGCAATCGTGCCCCGATAATCGCGCTCGCCGCGTGATTGTTTGAACATCAAGCCTGCACGGGAAAAAAAATGATTGGTATTATCCTGCAAGCGCCCTTTCGAGGGCACGGCCAGCACCAATGGCAGAGCGTCTTTGTCACTCATGCTACGACCCCTAGCAAACGGTCCATAAAAATGGAACAGCCAACCGCAGGCACGGCTTGCTGAGCCCCCAGCGACTGCACCAGCCGATCATAGCGGCCACCACCGACCAAGGCTCCAGAACCCGCAGGCGACGGGGCGCTCATTTCAAACACAACACCCGTGTAATAATCGAGATCTCGTCCAAAAGCCGTCGAACAGGTCACGCGCGCCAAATCAATGCCTGAAAGTGCCAAAAATCCATTGCGTTCATCAAAACGCGCCAAAGCCTCATCCAGCGCGATCTGCTCGCGCCGCGCCAAAGCCTGCACCGCTCCCGACACCGTGTCGGGATCTCCCGCAATGGCCAGATAGTCGCGCAAGATCCGACGCGCTTGCTCAGGGACCGTCGCGCGTCCTTGCGCCGCCCGCTCCAACAACCGATCCGCAATTTCAGAATTTGACCGCCCGCCGACCGCCGATATGCCAGCGATTTTGAGCAAGTCCCCCACCAATTGCCGGGCGGTTTGCGGATCAATCCCAGACAAAGCTGACGACAGACCGCGCAAGCTTTGATCCTCGGTCTCACGATCATCAAGCACCTGATCAAGACTCGTGGCATCCAACTGCCCTTTGGCAAAGGCCCGCTTCACACGGCGCAGCGCCGGAGCTGGAAGATCCAAAGCCTCCAGCACCGCCGCAAACAAACCCATATCTCCCAACTGGATCTGCGGATGCGACACACCAAATTCCTGCAACGCCTCATAGGCCAAGGCCATAATTTCCGCATCAGCGGCAGGCTGGTCGGGCCGACCAAAGGATTCAATGCCCGCTTGAACGAACTCACCCGCATGGCCCGCCTGCATCCGAAACACCCGGCCACAATAAGAATAGCGCGCTTCCTCGCCCAGCCCCGCCTGAGCCAGATAAAGACGCACAACAGGAATGGTAAATTCAGGCCGCAGCGCCAGTTCCCGACCCTCGGCATCGGTGGTGATCAACATTTGGCGGCGGAAATTCTCACCCGATTGATCGAGAAAAATATCCGCCGGCTGCAAAACCGGCGGCTCCACGCGCAAATAGCCAAGGCGCGTGAAACGCGCGACCAGATCTTCGGCTGACAGGCGGGAATGAACCACGGAGACGTCCTCATCAATTCAGAGCGCCTTCTTCTAGCAAAGGACGCTGCCAAGCGCGATGCTCAATTTGCAGGGGTTGCAAATATAGTGAAGACGCCGTGAAACGCACGAAAATGTCAGGCTTTATAAGGGGTAAACCACCCCAAACCGTCCTGCGTGCCCGCCCGCGGGATATATTCGCAGCCGACAAATCCGCCATAACCCAGCCGATCCAGCTCCGCAAATAAGAACGGATAATTCAGCTCTTCCCCATCTGGCTCATGGCGCGACGGCACGCTGGCAATCTGGATATGGCCAATTTCCGGCATCATCGCCCGCAGCCGCATGGTCACATCGCCATGAATAATCTGGCAATGATAAAGATCGAATTGCAATTTCAAATGAGGCAGACCAAGCCGTTTGATTAGGGCATGCGCCCAATCCACATCATTGAGGAAATAGCCGGGCATATTGCGGCCATTGATGGGCTCAATCACCAGATCGAGCCCTTGTTTTGCGAGCGCATCACAGGCCAGCCGCAGATTTTTTTCATAAAGCGCCGCCACCTGCGGATCATGGCGATCCGCCAATCCGGCCATCATATGCAGCCGGTCGACGCCGGTGGCCTGTGCGTAAATAAGCGCGGTCTCAAGCCCTGCTTGAAAATCAGCCTCACGGCCCGGCAAAGCGGCCAGCCCCCGCTCCCCGCCCGCCCAATCGCCGGGCGGCATATTAAACAGAGCTTGTTTTAATCCCGCATCCTGAAGCGCCTTGGCGACAATTTCGGGCGGATGCTCATAGGGAAACAAGAATTCAACCGCCGTAAAGCCGCTATCGCGCGCCGCTTTGAAGCGGTCCAAAAACGCCCATTCCTGAAACATCATGGTCAAATTGGCTGCAAAACGCGGCATGAACCCTCACCCTATCCTTGGGGCGTGCACCGCCCTCATCCTCATCACGCTCTCACTGATCGCCCGATCCGTCTGGACTGTCAATCTCAACCCACTCTGTCAAAGTCGGATCACGCTTTCAAAACCAAAAGGCGACTTGTCAAAGAGCCTGCCGATTTGCAAAAAGAGACACCTTCTCCTTAAGCTTTTATCCTCCTCAATTTTTAAGAGTGTGTCATGCCCCACCCCACCTATCTTGCCGTTGACGGAATGACCTGTGCCGCCTGTGTCAGCCGCGTCGAACAGGCTTTGGGCGCCATCAAGGGGGTTGAAAACGTATCCGTCAGCCTCGCCAGTCATTCAGCCCGCATTGAGGGTGAGGCGGCCCCTGAAGCCTTAATCGAGGCGGTTGATCAAGCAGGCTATGATGCGCGGCTGTTGCAAGCTGACCATCAAAACACCAATCATGAGCGTGCCGTCACACGCGAACGCCATGCGCGCTTTTCAGCCCTGCTGGGTTTAGCGCTGTGTTTGCCTTTCCTGCTCTCGATGCTGATGATGGCGCTGGGCAAACCTAGTCTGATGTCCCCTGCCCAAGAAGCCTTGTTAGCGAGCTTGGTGCAATTTGGATTGGGGTTGCGCTTTTACAAAGGCGCCTGGAAGGCTGTGCGAGGGGGCGCTGCCACCATGGATGTGCTGGTGGCTGTTGGCACCACCGCGGCTTATGGCTTGAGCTTTTTTAATTGGCAAAGGGGTGGACTCGCTCACACGCCTCATGACGCGTCTTTGATGGCCATGCCCGCGCTTTATTTTGAATCCTCAGCCTTGGTGATTGGGTTTGTGCTGTTTGGCAAATGGCTTGAGGAACGTGCTCTAGCAGAAACAACCGCCTCATTGCGCGCCTTACAGGCTTTGCAGCCCGAACAAGCGCATATTGTAGACGAAGACGGCCACGTGCATCACGTCCCGAGCTTGACGCTGCGCAAGGGCATGACGGTGTTGGTGACAGCAGGGGAACGCCTGCCCGCCGATGGGCAGATCCGCGAAGGCTTTGCCGATCTCGATGAATCCATGGTGACGGGGGAAAGCCTGCCGGTTGCCAAAGGCGTTGGCGATACGGTGATCGGCGGCACACTCAACACCGATGGCCGCTTGCTGATCACCGTTACGACGCCCGCCACGCAAAGCCTGCTCACGCAGATCATCGCGAGCATGGAAGCGGCACAAGCCTCCAAAGCGCCCGTCCAGAAACGTGTGGATCGGATCACCGATATTTTTGTGCCAACGATTTTAATCCTTGCCACCCTTACAGGCCTAGGCTGGCTGCTCACCGGCCATTCCCTTGCCACTGCTGTGCTGCATGCCGTCTCGGTGCTGGTGATTGCCTGCCCCTGCGCTTTGGGTCTGGCAACCCCCACAGCCCTGATTGCCGGAACCGGTCTGGCCGCGCGGCATGGATTGTTATTGCGCGATGCCGCCGCCATTGAAGCCCTGGCTCACGTGCAAGCCATTTTTTTTGATAAGACTGGCACATTAACAACCGGCGCGATTGCCCTGCACCACGTGCTGCCGCTGAACGAAATTCCGGCTGCAACCTGCTTGCAATGGGCCGCGAGTCTCAATGTCCCAAGCCCGCATCCCTTAGCGCATGCTTTAATGACCCAGCTGCAAAGCCAGTCTCCCCCTCTGGAGCCTCTGCCTGTGCGTGACTTTCGGGCTTTGCCGGGCGCTGTTGCCGGTTGTGTTGACACAGTTCCTTTGTGTCTTGGCAATAGCCGGGCGATGATCGCGCAAGGATTTAATCTTGATCCCTTTATGAGCCAAGCCCAACACTGCCAACAAGAGGGCGTGGGCCTTTCGTGGTTAGGCCGATCCGATACGCATGACCTGCTGGCCCTGATCACCTTTGCCGATCACCTGCGCCCCACGGCCCAAGCAGCGATCGCCGATCTCCAAAGCATGGGCATTCGCTGCCTGATGCTGACCGGCGACAGTCAGGCCGCAGCACAGCGGATCGGGGCGCAGTTGGGATTGTCCGAGATCCACGCCGATGTCACGCCCCAACAAAAAGCCGAAGCGGTGGCGCAGTTAAAATCAAGCGGTCTGCGTGTTGCAATGGTGGGCGATGGCATCAATGATGCCCCCGCCCTTACAACAGCCGATTGCGGGATCGCAATGGCCCAAGGCACCGATATTGCCGCGCAAGCCAGCGCCGTTACCTTGATGCAGGCTGACCCGCGCCTTGTCGGCCAAGCCGTGCGCATTGCCCGCCGGATTGTCACAACAATCCAGCGCGGCCTGTTCTTCGCGTTTATTTATAATGTAATCGGTGTGCCCTTGGCTGCGTTTGGCTTTTTATCCCCAGTGCTTGCCGGAGCGGCCATGGCCTTATCGAGCGTCAGCGTTGTTGCCAATGCGCTGTTATTGCGCTTTGACACCAAAGCCCTCTCTTGATGGAATGAGGATGACGCGTTGATAGCACCGCCTTACATCGTGGCGCCAACCGTCCATGGCACAAATTCCGCGTCGCCATAGCCAAGCTGTTCGGATTTCGACTGTTCGCCAGAGGCAATGCGCAACAACACATCGAAAATTTCTTTGCCCTTATCAGCAATCGACACGCCATCAACGATATCACCGCAATTGATATCCATATCGTCAATCATGCGGGTGTAAATATCGGTATTGGTCGCCAATTTAACCGAGGGCGTTGGCTTGCAGCCATAGGCTGAGCCGCGTCCAGTGGTAAAGGCCAGCAGATTGGCACCCCCCGCCACTTGTCCGGTCGCCGCCACAGGATCATAGCCGGGCGTGTCCATATAAACGAAGCCTTTGGCCGTGACAGGTTCCGCATAGTGATAAACACCCGTCATGGTGCGGGTTCCACCCTTAGCGGCAGCACCCAATGATTTTTCCAAAATCGTGGTCAAGCCGCCCGCTTTATTGCCCGGCGAGGGATTGTTGTTCATCTCCATTTTATTGCGCGCCGTATAATCTTCCCACCATTTGATCATGGACACCATTTTTTCGCCGATTTCGCGCGTGGCCGCACGCCGGGTCAACAAATGTTCAGCCCCATAAATCTCCGGTGTTTCCGACAAAATGGCCGTGCCGCCGTGATGAACAAGCAAATCAACCGCCGCCCCCAACGCCGGATTGGCGGTAATGCCCGAATAGCCGTCCGATCCACCGCATTGCAAAGCCAACATCAATTCAGAGGCCGGTACGGTTTCCCGCTTGGCTTTATTGGCAATCGGCAACATGGTTTTAATGGCCTCAACACCAGCCGCCACGGTTTTCTTGGTGCCCCCGACTTCCTGAATGGTCATCGTGCGGAACATATCGCTTTCCGAGATACCATAGGCTTCTTTCCAGCGGGCGATCTGGAATCCTTCACAGCCCAAACCCACCATGACCACACCCGCCATATTCGGATTGGTCGCATAGCCCCATTGGGTGCGTTTGAGAATGTCATAGCCTTCGCCTTTGAGATCGAGCGCGCAACCGCCGCCATGCACCAGCGGAATGACTCCATCAATATGCGGATAGTCTTTCAAAACACCCGAACGCTCGATCTCCTGCGCCATAAAGCGGGCCGCCGATGCCGAACAATTCACTGAGGTGAGAATCCCGATATAATTGCGCGTCCCGACCTTGCCATTGGCACGGCGGAACCCTTCAAATGTTGCCTGTTGCGAGACGGGCAAAATCTCCTCCTGTTTCGCATCTTGTGCAAAACAGTAATCGCGCTCGAAATCACGCATGCCGACATTATGCTCATGCAGCCATGTGCCGGGTGCAATCGCTTTGCTGGCAAAGCCGATGATCTGGCCGAATTTGATGACGGCTTCCCCTTCCGCCAGCGGTTTTACCGCCATTTTGTGCCCGCGCGGCACGCGGTCCAGTGCTGTGATGTCATGGACGACAACACCTTTGTCAATCGTATCCACGGCAACCAGCACATTATCAGCGGCCGACAAATGAATGGTACGCGGAGCAGACGCAGACGAAGATGACATCGGGGATTTTCCTCACATCTTAGGGGGAACAGGAAGTCTTTTAGGCGCGCATAACAGCATCGGACGCCCAAAGATGCAATCCTCTTGCCGCATAGCTGCAAAACAGTGTGTTTTGAGCGAATTCTTGCCGATTCAACCGCGCGTGTTCAGCCACTCTTGCCTTGAAAAGCGCTTACATGCCAAGCTGCACCCTGTCAAAACATCGCATCAGATAACGTGCCAAACGTTCCAGAGGACCCGATATGAGCCCCACATCCCCTACCCGCCTGACCCTGACCCCCGCACAAACCCTGCCGGCTGATGGCACCAAAGGCGCTTTGGCTGGGCGCATCTGGAGACCCGATGTTGAAGGCCCCTCTGTGGTGGCCATTCGGGCGGACGGGGTGTTTGATCTCTCGAAAACCTATCCGACCATGCATGATCTGTGCGAACAGGCCGACCCCGCCAAAGCGCTGCGCGCCGTGCAAGGAGATTTTGTCTGCGATCTCGCCTCTCTACTCGCCAATACGCCCGAAGAGGGACGCGACCCCAAAAAACCATGGTTGCTGGCTCCGATTGATTTGCAAACCATCAAAGCCGCAGGCGTAACTTTTGCCATTTCCATGCTGGAACGGGTGATTGAAGAAAAAGCCCGCGGCAATCCCTCCGCCGCCGCAGCGATCCGCAAAGAAATTGTGGGTCTTGTCGGGGATGATCTCTCCAAGCTCAAACCCGGCTCTCCTGAAGCCATGCGCCTGAAAGAGGTTTTGATCAAGCAAGGCGCGTGGAGCCAATATCTGGAAGTGGGGATCGGGCCGGACGCCGAAATTTTCACCAAGGCCCCGACTATGTCGGCGGTCGGCACCGGCTTTGATGCCGGATTGCATCCGATGTCGAATTGGAACAATCCCGAACCTGAAGTGGTGCTGGTGATCGCATCCGATGGCCGCATTGTTGGCGGTACGCTCGGCAATGATGTCAACTTACGCGATGTCGAAGGCCGCTCGGCTTTACTGCTCGGCAAAGCCAAAGACAACAATGCCTCCGCTACAATCGGCCCGTTTATCCGCTTTTTCGATGACAGTTTCACCCTCGATCAAATGCGCCATTGCGTCTTGAGTCTGAGGGTCGACGGCCCCGAAGGCTATGTGATGAAAGGTTCGTCACGCCTTGATCAGATCAGCCGCGACTATACCGATTTAGCCTCGCAAATGCTGAATAAAAACCATCAATATCCCGATGGCGCCGTGCTTTATACGGGCACCTTATTTGCGCCCATTGATGACCGCGATCATCCTGGTGAAGGCTTTACGCATAAAATCGGTGATATCGTCACGATTGCAACGCCTGAACTCGGAGCCTTGGTCAACCGCATGAAGCGCTCTGATGACTGTGCGCCTTGGACCTTTGGTGTCAGCGAACTAATGCGTAACCTGAGTAAGAGAAACTTGCTTTAATCAGGAAAGACCGTCCCATGAGTCTTGAAACCTGGCTGTCCTTCGCCCTCGCTTCGAGCATTTTAGTGCTCATTCCGGGGCCAACGGTTTTGCTGGTGATTTCTTATGCGCTGGGGCAAGGCTGGCGCAGCGCCCTGCCGACAGCAGTTGGTGTCGCACTCGGTGATTTTACCGCTATGACCTTATCCATGTTGGGATTAGGCGCGGTGCTGCAAACATCGGCTGTTTTATATCTCGTGCTCAAATGGCTGGGGGCGGGCTATCTGATCTGGCTTGGTGTCAAATTATGGCAGGCGGGCGGCACGCTGCAGGTCACACCGGTTTTGGAAAAAACGCACAGCCGGACCATGCTGTTTCACGCCTGGCTGGTCACCGCCCTTAACCCCAAAAGCCTGACTTTTTTCATTGCCTTTTTGCCGCAATTCATGGATCAGGCTGGCGACTTCTGGATGCAGATGCTGATCTTTGAAAGCACTTTTTTGGTTTTAGCCTTTGCCAATGCTTTGTTTTATGCGCTGACCGCGAGCCGCGCGCGCACATGGGTTGCATCAGAAAGAGTCATCAAACTCTTTCATCGGGGCGGCGGTGCCTTGCTCGCAGGGGCAGGCCTGGCCGTGTTATGGCAAAGCCGATCCTGAGCCTTGCTCAGATCACGCATTTTTCCAGAACAGGGCGATGCGCTTTGATCCGGTCAAAGCCAAGATCGGACAGATCAAGCGTTTGATAGGCACCGAAGATCGCATATTCGGCCAGACCCCGCCCGACAGCGGGGCTTTGCTGCAATCCGTGACCGGAAAATCCGTTGGCCAGCAAAAAGCCATCCACCTGCGGCACCGGTCCCAAAATCGCATTGTGATCAAATAAATTCATATCATAAGGCCCCGCCCATGCGCGACCGGGCCGGATCTCCTCAAAAGCAGGGATGCGATGCGCCAAAGCGGGCCAGAGGCGCTCCTCAAACAGATGCGGATCGACATCGAAATCATCAGCCGCCATTTCGGGATCATCATCCCCCTCGCTTGGCCCAATACTGCCGATATAGAGCTGGCCCGATGCATCCGCATGGCCTTCGGGGCGACACCACGCACCGGAGGGATCAATCAGCAATGGCACGCCCGCCAGCGCCGTCTTGCAGTGGAAGGTATAGACAAAGCGTTTTTTGGGCACGACCGGAATATCAACCCCTGCCATGGCCGCGACCGCCTGCCCCTGCGCCCCCGCCGCATTGATGACGAGAGGGCAGTTGACCACAGCCCCCGACGCCAGCCGCACGCCCTGGATGCGAGACCCTGCTTTCTCAATGCCTGTCACCTCGTCCTGCACATAGTGAACACCCAAAGAGCGCGCTTTGCGGCGAAAAGCCTGCATCAAAGCCCAGCCGTCAAACCAGCCCTCGCCACGACGTCCCCATGTGCCGCAATCGAGATCATCCACCCGCAGCCACGGAAACTGTGCCGCAAGCCCCGCTCGGTCAAACCATGCGATATCCGCGCCCTCCGCGTTCTGGACGGCAAAATTCTCGGCAAGAACGGCATGTCCCGCCCCGCTTGCGAGATACAGATAGCCGCCCTCGTGCAAATCCAGCACGGGCGCCTCGCCTTCAACCTGCAAATGCTGGCCAATCGCCCGCAAAAATGCGATGCCATAAAGAGAGATGCGGATATTGATAGCGCTGGAATATTGCTGGCGAATCGAGGCCGCTGACAAAGCGGAAGCGGCGCGCTGATAGGTGGGATCTTTTTCGATCACCAACACGGATCCGTTAAAAAGTGGATGCGCCGCCAGATGATAAGCAATCGACGAGCCTATAGCCGCGCCGCCAATGATCACAATATCCGCTTTGAGGGGTAAATCCGTCATATTGGTTCCAAAATCTTGCACGGCTCTTTCCAAGATGGGCACAGGCCTCCCACAGGTTCTTTCACAAAATCGTCAGAAAACAAGGATTGTTTTCGCTGCTTCTTGTCTGCGCGCGGACATTGGCCTATCACTTTCCCTCATCTTTTAAAAATACAATCAGACGACAGCCTTGGGAGCCCTCTATGTTGCCTACCCCCCGTGACCAAGCTTTGGCCCTGCTCGATCAGCTCGGGGTTTCGGACACTGCTTTTGCCTCCCAAGGCCTTGCTGTCCACTCCCCGATTGATGGCGGTTTGATCGCCACTGTGCGGGAGACCTCGTCCGCTGAGGCCGATGCGGTGATCACGCAAGCCCATGCCGCTTTCATGGAGTGGCGCACAGTGCCAGCCCCCCGGCGGGGTGAATTTGTGCGGTTGTTGGGCGAGGAATTACGCCTGCACAAAGAGACCTTAGGAAAATTGGTCACGCTGGAAGCCGGAAAAATTCTGTCCGAAGGTCTCGGCGAAGTGCAAGAAATGATTGATATCTGCGATTATGCCGTGGGCCTGTCGCGTCAATTATTCGGCCTGACCATTGCCACCGAACGGCCAAATCATCGGATGATGGAAACCTGGCACCCTTTGGGCGTCTGTGGTGTGATTTCAGCTTTTAATTTTCCGGTTGCGGTTTGGTCATGGAATGCAGCCCTTGCTTTGGTGTGCGGCAATTCGGTCGTTTGGAAACCGTCTGAAAAAACCCCGCTCACAGCTTTGGCAACACTGGCAATCGCTGAGCGCGCCGCAAAGCGCTTTGGCGGCATCCCCAAGGGTTTGTTGTCTGTATTAATGGGCACGCACAGCATCGGTGCCAAACTGGTTGAGAATGAAAATGTCCCGCTTGTCTCAGCAACGGGTTCAACGGCCATGGGACGACAGGTGGCACCCAAATTGGCGGCCCGCTTTGCCCGCGCTATTTTAGAATTGGGCGGCAATAATGCCGCCATCATTGCCCCTTCCGCGGACACAGCGCTGGCTTTGCGCGCTGTGGCTTTTGCAGCCATCGGCACAGCAGGACAGCGCTGCACAACCCTGCGCCGCCTGATCGTGCATGAGAGCCTTTATGAACCGTTCCTGACCCAATTGCGCAAGGTCTATCAATCCGTGCGCATTGGTGATCCGCGCCTGTCAGATGTGCTGGTCGGCCCGCTCATCGACGCACAGGCGCTCACCCAGATGGATAAGGCTCTAGCTGCCGCGCGCGCTTTAGGGGCGACCATTACCGGCGGTGGCCGCGTCACCTGCGAGGGATTAAATGGTGCTTATGCTGCCCCCGCTTTGGTGGAAATGCCCCGTCAGGACGGGCCCGCGCTGACAGAAACCTTCGCCCCGATCCTCTATGTGATGCGCTATCACAGTCTTGATGAAGCGATTGCTTTGCAAAATGGAGTTGGGGCGGGCCTATCCTCCTCCCTCTTTACCCTCGACATGCGCGAAGCCGAACGCTTTTTGGCGGTTGACGGATCGGATTGCGGCATTGCCAATATCAATATCGGTCCGTCAGGCGCAGAGATTGGCGGCGCTTTCGGCGGCGAAAAAGAAACAGGGGGCGGGCGCGAAGCTGGATCGGATGCATGGAAAGCCTATATGCGCCGCGCCACCAATACTATTAATTACGGCACCAGCCTGCCTTTGGCGCAGGGTGTCAGCTTCGATTTACCAACAGACTGAACGGGAGCGTTGAAACAAATGACCGCTGGAAAAGACAAGAAGGCAGCACCCTTCCAATGGAATGATGCATTTTTGCTGGATGATCAACTGACCGAAGATGAACGCATGATCCGGGATACGGCACGCGCCTATGCCCAAGAAAAATTGATGCCACGCGTGCTAGAGGCCTATGCGCAGGAAAAATCCGACCGCGAAATTTTCAACGAAATGGGAGAGCTGGGTCTGCTTGGGATCACGCTGCCAGAAAAATATGGCTGCGCCCATGCCAGCTATGTCGCTTATGGTTTGGTCGCGCGTGAAGTTGAACGTGTCGATTCAGGCTATCGCTCAATGATGAGTGTGCAATCCTCGCTCGTCATGCATCCGATCTATGCCTATGGCACCGAAGAGCAGCGCATGAAATATTTGCCCAAATTGGCCAGCGGTGAATGGGTTGGATGTTTTGGTCTGACCGAACCTGATGCGGGATCAGATCCGGCCGGTATGCGCACCCGTGTTGAGAAAGTCTCTGACGGGTACAAAATCACCGGCTCGAAAATGTGGATTTCCAATTCTCCGATCGCCGATGTGTTTGTCATTTGGGCTAAATCAGCAGCCCATGACAATGAAATCCGCGGCTTCGTGCTGGAAAAAGGCATGAAAGGTCTGTCCGCTCCGAAAGTGGGGGGCAAGCTCTCTTTGCGCGCCTCGATCACCGGCGAAGTGGTGATGGATGGGGTGATTGTACCGGAAGAAAACCTGCTGCCTAATGTCGCCGGATTGAAGGGGCCGTTTGGTTGCCTCAACCGCGCGCGCTACGGCATATCATGGGGCGCGATGGGCGCCGCTGAAGACTGCTATGCACGGGCGCGCCAATATACGCTGGACCGGCATCAATTTGGCCGTCCGCTGGCGCAAACCCAATTGGTGCAAAAAAAGCTGGCCGATATGGTGACCGAAATTTCCCTCGGCCTGCAAGCCTCCTTGCGGGTCGGCCGCTTGTTTGACGCAGGCCAGCTGGCACCAGAAATGATCTCGATCGTTAAACGCAATAATTGCGGCAAAGCGCTCGATATCGCCCGCATCGCCCGCGACATGCATGGCGGCAACGGGATCTCCGAAGAATATCATGTGATGCGCCACGCCCAAAATCTGGAAACCGTCAATACCTATGAAGGCACGCATGATATTCATGCGCTGATCTTGGGACGCGCGATCACCGGATTGCAGGCTTTCTTTTAAACCGTTCTGTCCTGCTCAACACCGCTCTTGCGGGCCAGCGCGCTAACCGACCCATCGCGGCGCGCTGGCGCCCTTCCCACTTAACTCTTCCCAAATAAAACATGCAGACGCGAAGGAGACGCCCATGGCAACAGCACGCACAGGCGGCCAACTCATTGTTGAGGCGTTACACGCACAAGGCGCAGAGCATGTGTTTTGCGTCCCCGGCGAAAGTTATCTGGCGGTGCTGGATGCTTTGCATGATGCAAAAATCAATGTCACGGTTTGCCGTCAGGAAGGGGGCGCGGCGATGATGGCAGATGCCACCGCACGTCTGACAGGACGGCCCGGCATCGTGATGGTCACGCGCGGCCCCGGTGCCACCAATGCCTCAGCGGGTGTGCATATTGCCGAACATGACAGCGTGCCGTTGATCTTGTTTGTCGGCCAGATCGAACGCGGAATGCGCGAACGCGGCGCTTTTCAGGAAATGAATTACAAAGCCTTTTTTGGCTCCACGGCGAAATGGGTGGTTGAGATTGAGGATGTTGCCCGCATTCCCGAAACCATCGCCCGGGCCTATCATGTCGCCATGCAAGGACGGCCCGGCCCCGTTGTTATCAGTCTCCCGGAAGATATGTTGCTCGACACCTGCGCGGCGCCCATCCCGCACCGCATTGAACCCGTGGAAACATGGCCCGGCGCCCCACAAATGGCCGAATTGCAAAAAATGCTCTGGGCGGCCAAAAAGCCGATTGCCATTGTGGGCGGCGGTGGCTGGTCTGACAAAGCGGTGGCCTCCATGGTGCGCTTTGCAGAACGGTTTCAACTTCCCGTTGCCACCTCCTTTCGACGCGCTGGCCTGTTTCCAGCCGATCACCCCTGCTATGCGGGTGAAATCGGCATTGGTCCCAATCCGAAACTCAAAGAGCGCATTGCCAGTTCTGATCTGGTCTTGTTGATTGGCGGTCGGATGGCAGAAATGCCCTCACAAAGCTACACCTTGTTTGATATTCCGAAGCCGCAAATGGCCTTTGTGCATGTCCATGCCGATGCTGAGGAATTGGGCCGCGTCTATCATCCAACCTTAGGCATCAATGCCACGCCACAGGCCTTTGCCGCAGCGCTAGAAGCCTTGCAACCTCCGCAAGACATGGCTTGGGCTGGCAGTGCCTCTGCGGCCCATGCGGATTTTGAGGCTTGGACATCAAAACCCGTTGCCCATGCCAATGCCTTGGATATGGCCGATGTTATGTTATGGCTCCGTGACCATCTCCCCGCCAATGCCATTGTCACCAATGGAGCGGGCAATTATGCGATCTGGGTTGGCCGCTTCTTGCGCTATCGGCAGTTTGGCAGTCAATTAGCCCCAACCTCCGGGTCGATGGGCTATGGCGTTCCCGCTGCGGTGGGGGCGAAACGCTTAGCGCCCAACCGCATGGTGGTCGCTTTTGCTGGCGATGGATGTTTCATGATGCATGGTCAGGAATTTGCCACCGCCGTGCAATATGACCTGCCGATCATTGTGGTGGTGGTTGATAACGGCATGTATGGCACAATCCGCATGCATCAAGAGCGCGAATATCCATCCCGGGTTTCAGCTTCAACGCTCAAAAATCCTGATTTTGCCGCTTATGCCCGTGCCTTCGGCGGACATGGAGAACGGGTGGAACGCACCGATGAATTTGCCGCAGCCTTCGAACGTTGTGTGGCCTCCGGCAAGCCCTCGATCATCCATTGCCTCACCAATCCGGAGGTGTTGACCCCCTCCATGACCATCACGCAAATGCGCGCGGCAAAAAAGTAACTTTAACAGCGCTCCAAAAGCCCAACGAAAAAGTTCACCTGCACAGGATTTTGGCTGCCTCCTGATCCCTGTCTCTATGCTGATAACGCTGTGTTCCAATCTCTTAGGCGAGGACACGTCATCAAAACCGTCTTGCATTTTATCACTCAATGAGTTATAG
>CAWUMW010000024.1:0-17060 GCA_963923415.1 uncultured Hyphomicrobiales bacterium
AAGCGCCTGTTTGCTGATAATTTTGCCCGCTTTGCTGGCCGTTATGCCTTTGCTTTTGTCTTGATGGCGGTTGTTGCGGGCGCCACGGCCGCCAGTGCGTGGATGATGAAAGATCTCATCAACAAGGTTTTCATTGATCGTGATCCTTTATTCATGACCGTGATTTGCGTGGCGGTGGTGGTGTTATACACGGCCAAAGGCTTGGCGGCTTATGGGCAGGAGGTGTTGCTGGCGCGCATTGGCAACCGCATTGTTGCTGAAATTCAGGAGCGGCTTTACGCCTCACTTCTCAAGCAGGATCTCGCTTTTTTTCATGCGATGGGGTCTGCCGAACTGATCACACGTCTCACCCATAATGCGCGGGCGGCCGCCACGGCTCTGAATCTGCTGGCAACCAGTTTGGGTCGGGATTTGTTGACGGTGCTCAGCCTGATTGGCGTGATGCTGGCCCAAGATCCTTTGTTAACGTGTATTGCGTTGATTGGCATGCCGCTGTTGTTTTTGGTTGTGTCGAAAATGCTTAAAAAAGTGCGCAGCCTGTTCACCCGTGAAGTGGATACGGTGTCGCGTCTGGTGTCTTTGATGCAGGAAACAGCGCAAGGCATCAGGATCATCCGCGCCTTTCGGCTTGAAGACGATTTGCAAGCCGCGATGGGGACTGCGGTGCGCGATATGGAAGATCTTGCTAATCGGATGGTACGCTCTCAAGCAGGCGCTAATCCGTTGATTGATACATTAGGTGGCTTGGCGGTGGCTTTGGTGGTCGCTTATGGCGGTTGGAGCGTGATTTACAATGGCGCAACCCCGGGGGCGTTTTTTGCCTTTATCACCGCTTTGCTGATGTTAACCGATCCGGCGCGCCGTTTGGCGCGGTTGCATCTGAGTCTGGCCGGTGCGGCGGTTGGGGTCAGAATGTTGTATGAGCTGATCGACCGTGTGCCAACCCAACAAGACCAACCCGCTGCCGTGCCCTTACGGGTGCAGGGCGGGCGCTTATCACTTGAAGACGTTGTGTTTGGCTATGCTGCCGATCAGCCGGTTTTGAAGTCTGTCTCTTTGGTTGCCGAAGCTGGTCGGATGACAGCTTTGGTCGGTGTGTCAGGCAGTGGCAAATCCTCGATATTAAATTTACTGATGCGCTTCTGGTCACCACAGCAAGGGCGGGTTTGTATTGATGGGCAGGATATCGAAACTCTCACCGCCGAGAGCCTTTATGCGCAGATCGCGCTTGTGAGTCAGGATGTCTTTTTGTTTGACGGCAGTGTGGCGGATAATATTCGGCGGGGTCGCCCCTCCGCCACACAGGCTGAGATCGAAGCCGCGGCCCGTCGTGCTCAAGCGCATGACTTTATCATGAGCTTGCCCCAAGCCTATGAGACGCCGGTTGGGGAGGGTGGCAGCCAGCTTTCCGGAGGGCAGCGGCAAAGAGTGTCGATTGCGCGCGCTTTTTTGAAAGATGCGCCAATCCTCTTGTTGGACGAGCCAACCTCTGCATTGGATGCGCAGGCTGATGCGGCGATTGGCGAGGCGCTCGCGGCTTTGAGCGCGGGGCGGACGACGCTTGTGGTGGCGCATCGCTTTTCAACGATTATGCAGGCGGATCAAATTTATGTGCTCGAAGGCGGGCGGGTTGTCGAACAGGGATCGCATCAAGCGTTGATTGAACGCAAACAGGTTTATGAACGACTTTACGCCTTGCAGGCGTTATGAGTCAGGCGGCACCTGTGCGATTGATCCACCATAAGATGGATTGTGAGAGGACCACCCGGTCTGACAAAGCCGGGTCAGGAAGAGAAGGAGCAGGAGCGTGGCAGATATTGATGCGCTTGTGATCGGTGCGGGGGTCATTGGTTTGGCGGTGGCGCGTGCTCTGGCGCTCAGCGGTCGCTCGGTCATCGTGGTGGAGCAGGCCGAAGGGATTGGCACAGAAACCTCGTCGCGCAATAGCGAGGTGATTCATGCTGGCCTTTATTATCCACCCGGCAGTTTGAAAGCGCGGCTATGCGTCGAAGGGCGCAAAAAGCTTTATCCCTATCTGGAGAGTCACGGTGTTCCGTTTAAGCGCTGCGGCAAACTGGTTGTTGCCAGTGATCCCGCAGAATTGCAGGCTATTGAAGCCGTCATGCACAAAGGCGTGCAGAATGGCTGCGATGATTTGCGTATGATCAGCGCGGCGCAAGCGCTGGCTTTGGAGCCTGCCTTGTCTTGTGTGGGTGCTTTGCTGTCCCCCTCCACGGGCATTCTCGATAGCCATTCTTATATGTTGGCCTTGCAAGGGGATGCGGAAGCAGCAGGAGCGATGTTTGCTTTCCATACCCCTTTTTTAGGAGCGGATCTGACAGGCAATGCCATCCATGTGACCTGCGGTGGGGCTGAGCCTTTATCTTTGACGACCCGCTGCCTGGTGAATGCGGCGGGGCTGCATGCTTCGCATGTCGCGGCTTTGATGCAGGGCTTGTCGCCCGCCCATATTCCGCCCACTTATTATGCCAAAGGAAATTATTTCGTCTTGTCGGGCCGGGCGCCGTTCTCACATCTGATTTATCCGGCCCCGCATACACATGGCTTGGGCGTGCATTTGACGCTGGATTTGGGCGGGCAGGCCCGCTTCGGACCCGATGTCGAATGGATCGAAACGATTGATTATGAAGTGGATCCGCGTCGGCTGGATGGATTTGATGAGGCGATTAGGCGCTATTGGCCTTCTTTGCCTGATCAGGCTTTGAGTGCGGGCTATGCAGGCGTGCGGCCAAAAATATGCGGCCCGCAGGATCCGGCGCCTGATTTCCGCATTGACGGACCGGAGATTCATGCCCATACGGGTTTGGTGAATTTATTTGGCATTGAAAGCCCGGGGCTCACATCATCGCTTGCTATCGCGGATATGGTGCTCGACAAGATTGATGGCTAGATAAAAAAGGCGGTGAGAGACGATTTCGGATAGGGACTATATGAGGTCTCAATCCTCATCATCTCGTCTCCAACATGGGCTAAGCCCAAAATCGATTGAGGCGCTCTCTGTCACACGATGGTTGTCATGATGGGTTAAGATAGATCTGGCAACTAAGGTGAACGAGGATGTGGGGCGTCTGATCGCTTGAATAGTAGAGGGTGACATGGCAGAAAATTTTGATCAGATGCCAGATGCATCACAAGTCGACACCGGCAGCCGGACGAAGAAGATCATCTGTGCGCTCACAGGCCGTGAATTGTCGCGCCGCCGTGCTGTGATCGTTGATAGTTTGCGCCCAACTTTGCTCGACCGGATGCGGGAAGATTATCCCAATCTCTCTGATGACAGCTATGTTGATCAGGCGGAAGTGGAACGCTATCGCACGCTCTATGTCGAGGAAATGCTGAAGCTGGAACGCGGCGAATTATCCGATCTCGATCAGCAAGTCGCAGACTCGATGGCCCATCATGAAACAGTGGTGGAAAATATCGAAGATGAATTTGACGAGCACCGCACGTTTGGCGAACGCGTGTCCGATCAGCTCGCGAGCTTTGGGGGGTCATGGGCCTTTCTGATCAGCTTCTTTTTGGTGCTGGTTATCTGGATGGGCGTTAATTTATTGATGGGCGAAAGCAATGCGTTCGATCCTTATCCGTTTATCTTGCTCAATCTGGTCTTGTCTTGCATTGCTGCGGTCCAAGCTCCGATCATTATGATGAGCCAAAAGCGTCAAGAGGCCAAAGACCGGTTGCGGGCCCTCAATGATTATAAAGTCAATTTGAAGGCTGAATTGGAAGTGCGGCATGTGCAGGAAAAGCTGGATTATCTGTTGACCAAGCAATGGCAACGCTTGGCCGAAATGCAGCAAATGCAAATGGAGCTGATGCAAGAAAATGTGTTGCGGTTGCGGGCTGCCGCACGTCGCGCCAAATCAACCAAGAAAGCCAACAAAATGAGAACCGTCTCTTTGCCGATTGGGCAAGGAGCCGAGGGGGCCATGCTGAGCCGCGATAAATTTGTGAAAACGGTTGCCAAAGCGGTGATCAAAACAGCGCGCAAAAAAGCAGCCCGTTCTCAAACTGCCGTCGAATTGCCGTTGGGCGCGCCGGTGTCGGGCTCCGTATCGGTTGCAGAGTCCGCACCTGCAGTTACAAAAATCAAACGTAAGCGGGTTAAGCCGAGTGCAGAACCGGCTGTCGTGACGGAGCGCGGGGGCAATAAAGAGGTGTCGGAGGCGTGATCCTTGTTCTGACGCAATGTTTTCCACCTGATCAAGGCGGGATTGAAACCTTGATGGGCGGTTTGGTGGGTGCGCTCATAGCGCAAGGCCAGTCGGTGCATGTCTTGGCGGATCACATTCGCTCAAAATCGGGCGCGCAGGCTGCCCTTGATCCCGCTTTGGCTGGAGCGCCTGTGGAGCGCTTTGGCGGCATGCGTCCGCTGCGGCGCTGGTTGAAGCGGCGGCGGGCTGCTCAATTGATTGCAACAGGGCAGGTTCATGCGGTGATCGCTGATAGCTGGAAAAGCTTAGAGACCTTGCCCGATCTGCCGAAGCTTCCGGTTTTGGTCATGATTTACGGCATGGAATTTCCAGCCCATCTGTCGCAGTCCAAACAGCAGCGCATTCGGTCTGCTCTGGCACGCGCGACGACCCTTATTCCAATCTCGCGTTTTTCCGCTGCAGTGGTTGAGCCCTATCGCGGCACATGTCCGCAGGTCATGGTGCATCCGCCTTTGCCTGATTTGCCAGAGCCGGATGACGCCAGCCGGGCGGCCTTAAGGGCGGTGTTGGGTCCACCCAGTGATGGAGTGTCGATGATGACCTTATCGCGGCTTGAACCGCGCAAGGGGATTGATCATGTGATCCGTGCTCTGCCGGGTTTGCTCAAAGATTTTCCGTCGCTGGTCTATTATGTTGGCGGGGGTGGTGCGGATCGGCAGCGTTTGGAGGCTTTGGCAGAGGGGCTTGGTGTGCGTCAGCAGGTCCGCTTTTTAGGCTTTGTGCCTGAGGCGCTGAAACCCGCTCTTTATGAAGCGGTCGATGTCTTTGTCATGCCGGTGCGGCGTGAGGGTGATTCCGTGGAAGGGTTCGGCATCGTTTATATGGAGGCGGCTTATTATGGCGTGCCCTCGCTCGCGGGATCTGAAGGTGGGGCGGTGGATGCGGTGCTGGATGAGCAAACGGGTTTGATCGTTGATGGCAGCAATCCGCAGGCGATTGCTGCTCAATTGCATCGGCTCTTGGCTGATCAGGCGCTGCGTGATCGGCTTGGCTCAGCCGCGCGCCGTCGAGCGCGTGAGGATTTTTCGTGGGCGCATGCGGTTAAAACCTATCTCGCTTTATGTGAGGGGACACCACCGAACAGGCAGGGATAAGAGACAGGGATAACAGACATGGGGTTGTCGTGTTTTATTATTACCCGCAACGAAGCGCGCAAGCTCTATGCCGTGATCACCTCGGTGCGCGATTTGGTGGATGAAGTGATTGTGATTGACTCCGGCTCAACCGATGACACGGTTGCGATTGCCGAAGCGGCGGGGGCGCGGGTGATTTTCAATGCGTGGCCCGGTTATGGACAACAAAAACGGTTTGGTGAACAGGCGTGCCGTCATGATTGGGTGCTCAATCTGGATGGCGACGAGGTTTTGTCAGAGGCCTTGCGGGATGAGATCAAGACGCTGTTTGCCAAAGGCCCGCCGCCCTTGCCCTGTTATTGGCTGCGGATTATGGCGCATGCGCCCTATGGGCCGAACCGCCCGTGGCGGTTAAATTATATCGACCGGATCCGCCTTTATGACAAAAGGGTTGTGCGCTTCCCTGATCATCCGACATGGGATGCGATTGCCGCTCCTGCAGGGGTTCCGGTTGAGCGTCTCAAAGCGCCGGTTCTGCATTATTGGATGGCAGATTTTGCTCATCAAATGGACAAGATGAACCGTTACACCACGGCTTTGGCCGAGTCCGTGCCTAAAAAGTCCATGTTCATTTTAACCTTGCGCTTGTTCTTTGCCTTTCCTTTTGATTTTTTGCGGGCTTATATTTTACGCGGACATTTTGCGGGCGGGCGTTATGGATTTGCGGTCGCCATGCTCTATGCTTTTACGCGGTTGATGCGCACCGTTAAAATGATGGAACGGCAATGGCCACGCAATTAAGGCAATGATTAAACATAAAGCAAGCCATTCTCTTTTAGAAAGTTTTTGTGATGAGCAATCCTGTTTTGGTTGAAGTGATGCGCGGTGAACGCGTGGAAAGCATGCATCGCGGCGCGATTGTGGTCAGTGACGCCAAGGGGCGTCTGGTGTGGTCCTGCGGTGTTGTCGATGCGCCGATCTTTCCCCGTTCGGCGGTCAAAGCCATTCAGGCTTTGCCTTTGCTTGAAAGCGGCAGCGCGGATCGCTTGCAGCTAACGGACGCGGAACTGGCGCTCGCGGTTGCCTCTCATTCCGGTGAGCCCGATCATGTGGCCTGTGCCGAAGCGATGATTGCCAAAGCGGGTTATCAGCCGAGCTGTTTGGAATGTGGCGTGCAATGGCCGATGGGCGAGGCGGCCACCCGCGCTTTGGCGCGGACGGGCGGTCAACCCACTGCGTTGCATAATAATTGTTCGGGCAAACATGCGGGATTTCTCTGTCTGGCCTGTGGCCTCGATGCCGATCCAACGGGCTATGTGCATTCTGATCATCGTGTTCAGCAGCAGGTGACAGAGGCTTTGGCCAGTATGACGGGCTCAGGCTTTGATGCAGCGCTGTGTGGCACCGATGGCTGTTCCATTCCCACTTACGCCATTCCTTTAACGGATTTGGCGCGCGCCTTTGCCCAAATCGGCACGGGGGAGGGCTTGGGTCCGCAACGCGCCAAAGCCTTTGAACGGATCAGGCAGGCTGTCGCCGCTCATCCTTTTATGGTGGCTGGAACGGGCCGCTTTGATACCGAGGCCATGCAGATTTTGGGCGCGCGCCTGTTTTGCAAAACCGGAGCGGAAGGGGTTTATTGCGCCGCTTTGCCGGAACAGGGCTTAGGTGTGGCGATTAAATGTGAGGATGGGGCGGGACGCGCCGCCCAAGTGATGATGGCCATGGTGGTGGATCGATTTTTGCCCATGCAGGAGGAGCAGCGGGCTGCTTTTGCGCCCTTGCTTCGTCCCACTTTGCTCAATTGGAACCGTATTCAGGTTGGGTCTTTGCGGCCTGTGGCGGTTTTTTCTTAAACATGGGGATTTGGTCCCAATTTGGACAGAATTGGCGTGCAGGGGATCGGCCCAATCTTCTCCCCTGTGCAAGGGTGCCAGCGGATATGCGGATGAAGGGAATAGAGCGTGCGGTGTAACGTGATCAGGCAATTGATCAGAGCGGGGGTGATCTGGAGCTCTCTGGGCGCAGTGGCCTTGTCGCTTTCGGCTTGCATGCCGAGTCTTGATCGCGCCACCACTGATTTTGCGAGCCCGACCGCGATTTGGCGCTCCCAACAGGCTAACCCGCATGAAATCCGCCTTTTGGTTGCCACAACCCGCAAGCAAACTGGCAAAGCGCAGCTGGGCAATGATCTTGCGACCGAAACAACCTATCTCAGCACGTCAGTGAGCATTCCGCCCGATCATCGAGCCGGGGTGATTGAGCGGCCAAGCCTGACCCCTGAAAGTCCCAAGCGGCACATGATTTTGGGGGCGCAGCGGGTGTTGGATGCGGAAACCTTTCGCACCACGCTCGCCACTGCCTTGTCCGGACGGGTTGGCGTATCCCGCGATGTGATGATTTTCGTGCATGGCTTTAACACCAGCTATGATGAGGCCCGTTATCGTCTTGCGCAGGTGGTGGATGATGCGCATTTTACCGGCGTGCCGGTACTGTTTACATGGCCCTCACAGCGGGAATTATTCGCCTATATGTCGGATAAAGACAGCGCCACCGCCTCACGCGATGCGTTGGAAAAATTGTTGCGCGATGTCGCCGCGACGCCGGGGGTTGGACGGGTGCATGTGTTGGCGCATTCGATGGGCACATGGTTGGCGATGGAGGCCTTGCGGCAAAATGCGATTGCCGGACAAGCGGATTTGGGCGGGCGTTTGGGCGAGGTGATGTTGGCCTCTCCTGATATTGGGCTGGATGTGTTCAAAGGACAAATGGCGCGTTTGGGGTCTGTCACGCGTGTCTCGATCTTTGCGGCTCATGATGATCGGGCGCTGTCGCTTTCAGGGGCTTTGGCGGGATCGCGGACGCGCGTTGGTGCGCTTGATTTGAACAATGAAGATCATCGCAATGAAATCGCCCGCTTGGGTGTCCGCGTTTACGATTTAAGCAATCTGGAGTCGGGATCCATGTTGCGTCATGGCACTTATGCGGAAGCCCCGCAGATTGTCGGCATGATTGGCGCGCAACTGGCTGAACCTAAATTTGAAGATCGGCAGGCTTCAGGTTTTGTTGATGAGGAGGCGGTCAAGGCTGCAAAGGCCCCGCCCCCCGGCCAAGCGCCGATTACCACAGAGGCCTTGGCCCCACCAAAAAATTAAGGCCTTGGCCTTACCGAAAAATTAAGGTCTTGGCCTTACCGAAAAACGAAGCCTATGCCGTGCTCGACAACAAGGCCATGACAACAAAGATCTGGGGTCAAGAACAGCTTTGATGCAACAGGCTTGATACAGTTGTCTTTATTGCGCGGCTGTCCGCTGGGCGTAACCGAGTTTGATATTCAGCTCGTCGAGCAATTTGGCGGCGGCTTCGGTAATCACGGTGCCGGGTGGGAAAATCGCGGCTGCACCGGAGCTTTCCAACGCTTCGAAATCTTGCGGGGGAATCACGCCTCCCACCACCACCATGATGTCTGGATGGCCTTGAAGCGCCAGTTCCTTTTTCAAAGCCGGCACCAGCGTTAAATGGCCAGCGGCCAGCGAGGAGACGCCGACAATATGCACATCCTCGGCAATGGCTTGGGCTGCGACTTCTTCGGGTGTGGCAAACAAAGGCCCGATCACGACATCAAAGCCTAAATCCGCAAAGGCAGAGGCGATGACCTTCTGGCCTCTGTCATGCCCATCTTGTCCCATCTTCGCCAGCAGCACGCGCGGTGGCCGCCCTTCATTTTCGCGGAAGGCGGCAATCTGATGTTCAACATGGCGCGCACGATCATTATGCTCGCCAACCTCCCGACGATACACGCCGGAAATCGCTTTGATGCTGGCTTTGTGGCGATTAAAGACCTGTTCAAGTGCCAGTGAAATTTCACCGACCGTTGCTTTGGCGCGCGCAGCCTCCACGCTGAGCGCCAAGAGATTGCCTTGGCCGCGTGCACCAGCGCTCAAAGCCTGCAAGGCCGCTTCAACCGCTTTCGGATCGCGCTCGCTTTTGAGCCGTGTGAGCTTGTCGATTTGGGCGGCGCGGACAGCGGAATTATCGACCTTCAAGACATCGATGGGGCGCTCATCGAGCGCTTTGAACCGATTGACTCCAATCACCGATTGATGGCCAGAGTCAATGCGGGCTTGGGTCTTGGCGGCGGCTTCTTCAATGCGCAATTTGGGAATACCGGCCTCAATTGCTTTTGCCATACCGCCGAGTTTTTCAACCTCTTCGATATGTTGCCACGCGCGTGCGGCCAGATCATGGGTCAGGCGTTCCACATAATAAGAGCCACCCCATGGATCAATGATGCGGGTGGTGCCGCTTTCTTGTTGCAAGAACAATTGCGTATTGCGGGCAATCCGGGCTGAGAAATCGGTTGGCAAAGCCAGCGCTTCGTCAAGCGCATTGGTATGCAAGGATTGGGTATGGCCTTGGGTTGCAGCCATCGCTTCAATTTGTGTGCGGATCACATTGTTAAAGACATCTTGCGCGGTCAGCGACCATCCCGAAGTCTGAGAATGCGTGCGCAAGGGCAAGGATTTTTCCGATTGCGGATTAAATTGCTGAACCAATTTGGTCCACAGCAAGCGAGCTGCGCGCAGCTTGGCCACTTCCATGAAGAAATTCATGCCGATAGCCCAGAAGAAAGACAGACGCGGCGCAAACCGATCCACCGAAAGGCCCGCAGCAATTCCCGCACGGATATATTCAACCCCGTCAGCCAATGTGTAAGCCAGTTCGAGATCTTGTGTCGCTCCGGCCTCTTGCATGTGATAGCCGGAAATAGAAATCGAATTGAACTTCGGCATGAATTGCGAGGTGTAGCTGAAAATATCGGAGATGATCCGCATCGATTGTGCCGGCGGATAGATATAGGTATTGCGCACCATGAATTCTTTGAGAATGTCGTTTTGAATGGTGCCGGATAGTTTATCGGGGGAAACCCCTTGTTCTTCGGCCGCGACGATATAGAGCGCCAGAATCGGCAAGACAGCGCCATTCATCGTCATGGAAACGCTCATCTGGTCTAACGGAATACCAGAAAACAACGTGCGCATATCATAGATGGAGTCGATCGCCACGCCGGCCATGCCGACATCGCCCGCTACCCGCGGATGGTCAGAATCATAGCCGCGATGCGTGGCCAAATCGAATGCAACCGACAGGCCTTTTTGTCCTGCCGCTAAATTGCGACGGTAAAAGGCATTGGAATCTTCAGCGGTCGAAAAACCGGCATATTGGCGGACCGTCCACGGTTGGTTGACATACATGGTCGGATAGGGCCCGCGTAAAAAAGGCACGACGCCCGGATAACTATCGACCGCGACGAGGCCCGCCCGGTCTGCGGCTTCATAAGTCGATTTCACCGCAATCTCTTCGGGGGTCATCCACGCCGTATGGGCAGGCGCATCGGGTGTCGGAACAGCCGTGTGCTGAAAGGGCAAAGAGGAGAAATTCGGGATACGGCTCATGGCTCATTCCTTTGTGGCGAGCAATAGACGGGGACCGGTGCTTGGGTAAGGGGGGCGCTCAGGGTCATGGGTGGATGAGCCTTTGCTGCGCAGCGTGTAAAAACGCCAGCACATTCATGCCTGCAAAGAGAAAATCATCAATGCCGGCTTGTTTGAGCGTGTCTTCAAGATGAGCCGGACGTCCGGCTAAATAAAGCCCTGTGGCGCCTTGCGCTTTGAGTGCGCGGGCGGCCTCTTCCGCCTGTTCGGCATAGACTGCATCAGAGGAGCACAGACAGGCCACGCTGCAGCCGGAGGCTTTAAATGCTGCAACCAGACTGGCGAGATCCGCATGGGGCGTGTCGCCGATTGTTTGCAGGCCCCCCGCTTCAAACAAATTTTTGGCGAATTGATTGCGGGCGGTAAAGGCCGCAACAGGACCAAGATTGGCAAGAAACAGGGTGGGCCGTTGTCCCGTTTGGGCCAAGACCTGATCGGCTGCATCACGCAGCGCTTCAAAGGCTGCGCTGCTTCGCTGTGGTGGAAAAGGTCCGGCGGCTTGTTCGGATGGGCAGGGGATCAGCACACTGACATCTGTTTCGTTGATGTTGGGAAATTCAGATGTGCCGGTGATTGGTTCTTTGCGGCGTGCCAAGGCATGGGCGCGCTGGGTTGCAATCTCGTGCACCTGACGCTGCAAATGGCCGTCTTGCAAGATCCGGTCGAGACCGCCGCGCTGTTCGCTGTCTTGCAACAGGGCCCAAGCCTTTTCGCATAAAGCCTGTGTCAGGCTTTCGATGCCGCCTGAGCCCGCGCCCGGATCGCTGACTTTATGCAGGTGCGACTCTTCGAGCAGCACCAATTGCGTATTGCGGGCCATGCGGCGGGCAAAGGCATCGGGCAGACCCAGTGCTTGCGTGAAGGGCAGAACGGTGATCGCATTGGCGCCGCCCAAGCCAGCCGCAAACACCGCCACCGTATTGCGCAACAAGGTGACATAAGGATCGCGGCGGGTTTGCATCCGCCACGCCGTTTCAGCAGAAAGGGTCAGGGGTTTGGGTGTCAGTCCGCAGGCGGTTTCAATGCGGGCCCAGAGCAAGCGCAAGGCGCGCATTTTCGCGAGCGACAGAAATTGATCAGCATCCGCAGTCAGCCGGAATTCGAGTGTGTCGCGGGCCTCCTCCAAAGACAGGCCGCAGGATTCAAGGCCGCGCAGATAAAAGAGAGCTGCGCCCAGCGCAAAGGCGAGTTCTTGGGCTTCCGATCCTCCAGCTGCGTGAATGATCCGGCCATCGGCTTTCAGCAACGGCCCTTGATAGCCACGTCCGCGTAGATCGTCGACCAAAGCGGCGGTGCGTTTGGGAAGCTCTTTGGCAAATTGGTCGGGTGCACACGGAGCCTGCCCAGTGACCGCCCAAGCGCCGACCGGATCCAGACCAAACCGGATTTGGGTATTAGCGGGTAGCACATTGCGTGCTTTGACAAGACTGGCAACAGATTGAATGGCGGTTTTACCATGGGGGCCTGGATCCAGCGTCAACTCGGCACCGACATCAAGCATCACGCCATCGAGCGTGCGGGCAACGGCCTCCGCATCATCCGGAAGACCAAAGCCATGGCTGTTAATGGCATGGGCAAAGACCAGATGCAGTCCCTTGGCACCGTTTTCCAGATCGTCAAGCGCTTGCTGATGGGCCGCGCTCGGATCGGGATGATCAATGCGGGTCATCAGGCTCCATGCTTGTCCCGCCGGGCGTCCGACCAGCGGCGTTCCGTCTTCTGCTTTGCCATACAGAGGGTCGATACGGATCGCATCCGCGGTCAGGTGAACGAGCTTTTTATCGAAATCGGCTCCTTTGAGCACGGTTTCAACGCGCTGCAGCCAGTCCGCATGGGTCACAGGGGGCAGGTCGGGCAGGAATGCATCATCGGCCATCTGGCATCCTCAATTATCACTTACAGCCTCTAGGGGCAGACCTCATGAATTTAATGCAAAATGAATGAGGTCTGACCCTAGAATGCACGAAGATGGACTTTTTTGCCACCCGTCCTTAGGCTGATCCGAAGATCAGGCTTAATCAGGCTTAACGGGGGCTTTTGCCCTGTTTTTTTGATGGGACTGCGCTGCAAGCACGCCGCTTGTCGATGGGCTGGGACCGACTATCGTCCCCAAGCTCTAGGGACTCTTTCGGCTTCAACTGAAGCAAATTGCAAAAAGACAAACTGAAAATAAGGAATTTAGGCATGACTGGATTGGACGCTGTTCTGCACCGTGTGGATCAAGATCTCGACGCCTCGTTGCATCGCCTGTTTGATTGGTTGAAAATTCCTTCTATTTCAACCGATCCGGCCTATGCCGCGCCGTGCCGTGAGGCAGCGGACTGGTTGCACAAGGACTTGTCCGATTTGGGGTTTGAGAGCCATGTTAAGCCGACGGGGGGGCATCCGGTCGTGTTGGCGCATGCCAAGGGGCAGGCCCACAAGCAAGCTTTGTTTTATGGTCATTACGATGTGCAGCCGGTCGATCCGCTGGACCAATGGGACTCGCCGCCCTTCGAGCCGCGCTTAGTGAGCTTGCCGGATGGGCGGCGGGTTATTTCGGCCCGCGGAGCCTGTGACGATAAAGGGCAAGTGATGACCTTTATCGAAGCCTGCCGAGCCTTCAAGGCGGTGCGGGGCAGCTTGCCATTAGGCCTGACAATTTTGGTGGAAGGCGAGGAGGAGAGCGGTTCGCCGCATTTGCCAGCCTTTGTTGAGGCCAATCGGCAGGCCTTGGCCGCGGATGTGGCTTTGGTCTGTGATACGGGCATGTGGGATCAACGCACGCCAGCGATTACCACATCCTTACGCGGCTTGGTTTATGAAGAAGTGATCATCACCTGCGCGGATCGGGATTTGCATTCGGGTCTGTTTGGTGGCGCGGCGCAAAATCCGTTGCGCGTGCTGGCAGGCATCATCGCCGCTTTGCATGATGAGCAAGGACGGGTGACGTTGCCGCATTTTTATGACGGCGTGCTTGAGACACCGGCTGAGATTTTGGAGCAGTGGAAAGCGTTGGATGTGTCCGATTTTCTGACGCAAGTCGGTTTGCAGCATCCGGCGGGCGAGCGCAATCATTTGTTGATTGAGCAAATCCAATCGCGTCCCACCTGCGATGTGAATGGGTTGATCGGCGGCTATACGGGCGAAGGCACCAAAACGGTCATTGCCTCGCAGGCATCGGCAAAAATTTCGTTCAGACTGGTGGGGGATCAAGATCCCAAAGCCATTTCTCAACAGTTCGAAGCCTTTGTGCGGGCGCGGGTACCGGCGGATTGTCAGGTGCGGTTTATCCATCATAAAGGCTCGCGCGCCTTGGCTTTGCCTTATGACATGCCGGATTTGACGTCTGCCCGGGATGCTTTGCAATCAGAATGGGGGGTCGCTCCGGTGTTGATCGGCTCGGGCGGCTCGATCCCGATTGTCGGGGATTTCAAACGCGTGTTGGGGCTCGATACGCTGCTGGTTGGCTTTGGTCTGGATGATGATCGGGTCCATTCTCCGAATGAGAAATATGATCTGACCAGCTTTCATAAAGGGATCCGCTCATGGGTGCGGATTTTGGATGCGTTATCGGCTTAAAGTTTTGAAGAGGATGAAGGGTCGGGCAGGGGGGCGTCCGGCCTTTTTAACGACAGCTTGAACAGGCGCATGAAGATCAATAAAGGCAGCAGATAGGCCACGCCGCCGCACAGCGCCAAAAGGGCCAATTCCGCTTCGTTGTTAAACGGACTCTGACTAAGGGTCAGAGTTTGGATCGGCGTGCTGGCTCCATAAACGCTCGCAGCCATGATTAAAGCACTGAGGCTGATGACACAGAGCCAACGACCGAGCGCAGAGTCAGGGGCCATCCAATCCCGCGCCATGGCGAGGGCGACCAACAGGCCGAAATTGATCCAAGCGCCAATCGCGGTGGCTAAGGCCAAACCCGACGCGCCCCACGGATCGGCCAGCATGATTTTGAGGCTGATATTCACCCCAATCCCGACAAAGGCGGCGATCAAAGGGGTGCGTGTGTCACCTCGCGCATGAAAACTGGCAACCGCTGAGCGAATCAGTACCACAGCGGGCAGACCGGTCGTATAGGCCGCCAGCACGGATCCCGCCGCGCGGGCCGCTTCGCTATCAAACGCCCCCCGCATGAAAAGGCCGCGCATGATCGTATCGGGTACGGCAAGAAAGGCGACCAAAAAGGGGGCACTTAGCAGCACGGTTAAGGCCATGGCTTGATTTTGGGCTTGATGGGCGTGGCTGTGTTGTCCGGCGGCCCAATATTTAGTCATGGTTGGCAATAAAACCGTGCCCGCGGCAATCCCGATCATGCCGACCGGAAGCTGATAAAGCCGGTCTGCATAATAGAGCGATGCAACCGCTCCGGTGGGCAGAAGCGAGGCGATGATCGTATCCGCAAACATGGCCAGTTGGACGCCCGCCGACCCAACCACACCCGGTCCTAAGGCGCGCCAAAAACCGTGCAGCGCCTGTTCATGCGGCTCATCGGTGGGGCCGGGATGCACAGGCGGCACCAATCCTGAGCGATGCGCATCCCACAAGACCAGCAGAAATTCCAAAATGCCGGCGATAAACACCCCCCATGCGGCGGCATGGGCGGCATCGGGAAACCACAGGCTCATCAACAAGGCGGCGATGATTGACAGATTCAGCAAAACGGGCGCGAAAGCTGGACTGGCAAAGCGCTCATGCGCATTCAAAATACCAGACAACAGCGTGACCAATGAAATAAAAAACAAATAGGGAAAGGTAATGCGGGTCAGCGTGACCGCCAGAGAGAATTTCACAGGATCCGCAGAAAAACCGGGCGCCAACACCATCACGACTTGCGGCATAAACAGCATGGACAGTCCGGTGACACTGATCAGAGCCACAACCAGCAGGCGCAAGAGGGCCGACGCAAATCGGCTGGCCCCGGCCTGTCCGTGCTGTTCGAGCATGCGGGCATAGCTGGGCACAAAGGCGGCGTTAAAGGCGCCTTCGCCAAAAATCGCGCGGAAATGATTGGGCAGGCGCTGGGCAACCACAAAGGCATCAGCGGCCAATCCGGCGCCGAGCAGATTGGCCAGCACGATATCACGCATAAAGCCACTGATCCGAGAGATCAGGGTCAGGCTTCCAACCGAGGCAATCTGACGCAGCATGGAGACGGATTACTCTGTGGTGAGGGGCGGGCGGGTGAAATCGGGCGGGGTGACATCATTCGGATTGGCTTCAAGGCCGAACCGTTCGCCGATGATATAAAGGGGGCGGCGTTTGACCTCAGCAAAAATACGACCGATATAATCGCCAATGATGCCAAGTGATAATAATTGCATGCCAGCAAAAAACATGATCGAGACGATCAACGAGGCATAGCCCGGCACATCGACGCCATAGATCAAGGTGCGCGCTAAATAAACGCTGCCCGTTAAAAAGGCCAGCATCGAAATCAACGTGCCTATATAAATCCATAATTTTAATGGCAGGGTTGAGAAAGAGGTGATCCCGTCAAAGGCAAAGCGGAACAAGCGATGCAAATTGAAACTCGACGTGCCATGCGCCCGCTCGGCCACCTCGAATGGAACACCGATGCTGCGAAACCCAACCCATGCATAAAGCCCCTTGGAAAATCGCGCCCGTTCCCCCATCGCGCGCAGGGCTTGCACGGCTTTGCGGTCGAGTAAACGAAAATCACCCGCCCCTTGTGGCAGCGGCGTTTCTCCAGCCATGGCAAATAATTTATAAAACCATTCGGAAAGCGTTTTTCTGATAGCGCTATCCGTGGAGCGGTCGATCCGTTGTCCATAGACCACCGCATAGCCTTCGCGCCATTTTTCAACAAAGGCAGCGATGGTTTCGGGTGGATGTTGTAAATCAGCATCGATGATCACACAGGCCTGTCCGCGCGCATGATCAAGCCCAGCGGCAATGGCAATCTCTTTGCCAAAATTGCGGCTAAACGACAAACCGCAATAGCGCGGGTCAAGAAGATGTAAGGCCGCGATTTGTGCCCCCGTGTCATCGCTAGAACCGTCATTGATGATCAGAACTTCAAACTGTTCGGTGATCGCCGTGAGACAAGGCGTCAGCCGCTCGCTGAGCAAAGGCAGATTGCGCGCTTCATTAAAGGCCGGAATGATAATGCTCAAAAGCGGCGGTGTAGGGGCGGGGGGCGGATTAAAAAACAGTGACACCGGTCAGGCTCTCCGTGAATGATGCGCCCTTTATGGGGAATTTGTCTGCACTTGTCATCTGTTGCGCATCAGGGCAAGAGTGAAACGGTG
>CAWUMW010000025.1:0-17027 GCA_963923415.1 uncultured Hyphomicrobiales bacterium
CCGAAAACAAATTTGGTATTCCGATTTCGCAAGCGCGTAGTGTCTATGCGCAGGCCTCACAGTTACCCGGCATTGCTGTCAGCGGTGTGGACATGCATATCGGCAGCCAGATTACCGATTTGCAGCCATTCGATGATGCCTTTGCCTTGCTCGCTGATTTTGTCAAAGATCTGCGTCAAGACGGTCATCAGATCCAACATCTCGATCTCGGGGGCGGCTTAGGCGTCCCTTATAAGCTCAAGGAAACACCTCCCCCTGCACCCGATGCGTATGCGGATATTATTCGACGTCATTTGGGATCACTCAACTGTCAGCTGATCCTTGAACCGGGGCGTTTATTAGTGGCCAATGCGGGCCTTCTGGTCACCCGCGTGGTTTATGTCAAACAGGGAGAAGGCAAGACATTTGTGATCGTCGATGCGGCCATGAATGATTTGATCCGTCCGACCCTCTATGAAGCCCATCATGATATTTGGCCAATCCATCATCAAGACTCGGCGCAACCTATGACCTGTGTGGATGTGGTGGGCCCGGTTTGCGAAAGCGGGGACTATCTGGCGCAAAACCGCATGATGCCCCTTCCTCAAGAAGGGGATTTGCTGGCGGTCATGACGGCTGGCGCTTATGGCGCGGTTCAATCTTGCACTTATAATAGCCGTTTGCTGGTTCCGGAAGTTTTAGTGAAGGGGAACGACATGGCGATCATTCGACCCCGCGAAACCTTTCAAGCCTTGATTGACCGCGATCATGTGCCGTCTTGGTTGGCATAAGATCTTGACTGGCGTAAAATCTCGGATCGCTTCAACGCTTGAGGCGCTGAAGGCCTAACAATCTTTATGTGGCGACAGGCCACACCCATGATCAATTTTCCCTGCACACAGAGGGACCCGGTAACAGGTGACAAACGGTCTGCCGCACGAAGGACAGAGTGACACACAGAAGCGGGCCGCAGAGAGGTTGGCCCGGTTAAGCCGTGTCACCCGTTTTGTGCTCGTGATCGAACATCTGCTTCCTGCCAGCCTGTTAATCGCAAGCCTGTGGATTGGTTTGCTCGGACTTGTATGGCTGGGCTTGTTTCAATCTCTCCCCGCAAGCTTTGCACAGTGCGTGCTGGTTGGGGGATGCGCAGTGTCTGCCCTGCTCGCTTGGCTGTGGATCCGATTTGAACTGCCAACACACAATGACGCACGCGCACGACTTGATGAGGACAATAACAAAAAATATCGCGCCGCGCGCAGCTTTGCTGATCCGTTAGCGCTCAATGCGGATGATCCACTGAGCCAGAAACTTTGGCAGACCCATCAAAGACGATTAGCTCAAATTATTTTAAGTTTTGCTTGGCCGCGCCCTATCTTGCATTTTTCGCAAAAAGATCCTGTCGCCCTGCGCTATTTGGCTATTCTGTTACTGGTATGCGGATATTTTGCCGCCGGTACTGAGCGCACAGCGCGTTTGCGCGCGGCTTTGTCATTTCCTAGTGAGGATGCGGCCTCGCTTGCACTGCGTGAAGATGGCTGGATTGATCCGCCTGCCTATACACAAATTCCACCGATCATGCTGGCTCTTCATCACTATCAGCACGGAGAGCGGCCTGTCTTTACAATCCCGGTCGGCTCACACATCGTTCTCCGCCGATCAGGTGGACCAACTCTGAATCCAGAGCCGCATGGGACGCTGCTGCATGTCCCGGCTGATCATGCAAGCCCCTCACCAGAACAGGACCTGCGCTATAAAATCAATGGTGATAGCCGCTTAAGCGTTGATCTCATGGGAGATCGGCATATTGAATTTGAATTCCATGTTCTCCCCGATACGCCGCCAACCATTCGGGTTGTTAAACCACCCGTGCTAGACCCCCAAGACAGTTTGGCTTTAACCTATGCGTGGCAGGATGATTATGGCGTCACCACGGGACAGCTTGAAATTCTTGGTCTTGTTGAGGATGAGGTGCGCCTTCAACATCCGCCTTTGCTCGATCCCCCTACGCTGGCCTTAGGATTTTATCCTGATCCCCGCCAAGGCGAGAGCAAACAAAGCCTGCGTTTTGATCACCCTTTATGGAGTGGATTAAGCGTTGAAGCGCGCTTAAGCGTGCAAGATGAAGCACAACAAACAGGTATCAGTGAGACCTTTCGGTTTCAAATTCCGCAACGCCCGTTTACCCATCCGCTCGCGCGTGCGCTGGATGAACAACGCAAAAATTTAATCCGGTCGCCGCAGCATCAAAGAGCGATTTTCATGGCTCTTGATGCCTTGATGGTAGCGCCTGATTATTTCACACCTCAATACGGCCTCTATCTCAGTTTGCACAGAGTCAGACGTTGGCTCGCTTTGCCTTATGAAAAGGCGCGTTTAACAGAAGCTGCGCAATGGCTGTGGGATATGGCGCAGATGTTGGAGGCCGATCAACTCGGTGATGCAGAACGCGCGTTGCAAGCCGCGCAAAATGCGTTGAAAGACGCTCTTGATCGTGGTGCCTCTCTTGAAGAGCTCAAACAGCTCAGCGATGCCGTTCGTGACGCGCTCAAAAATTTGATGCAAGCGCTGGCTGAGCGGATGCAAAAGGACACAAATCCGTCCAACGAAATGGCTGATCAAAATCAAGGTCAGACGATCACCCCGCAAGATCTCAAAGCTTTGATGGACCAGCTCGATCAAGCCCTGAAGCGCGGCGATACCGACCAAGCGATGCGCCTGCTTGAACAACTCAAAAATATCACGCGCAATCTGCAAGCCGCCCGCCCCAATCAAGGATCGCGCTCGCAAAACCAGAAAAATCTCGATGAACTTGAGCGTATGGCGCGCGACCAGCAAAATCTACGCGATAAAACCTATCGGGAAGGACTTGATCGCCAACAAGAACGGCGACAACCCAAATCTGATCAACGCAAAGATCCCCATGGTCCACTCTCCGACCTTCAAAACAACCAACAGGCTTTGCGTGAGCGATTAGATCAATTCCGCAAAAAACTGCAGCAAAATAACAAAGGGCAGCAGGATTTTGCTGACGCCGATCAGGCCATGCGCGAGGCAGAGCGCGCGCTCGAACAAGGGCAGGAAGCCGAAGCGCTTGATGCACAAAACCGGGCCCTGCAAAATCTGCGCAAAGGCGCAGAAGAATTGGCGCAAAGCATGCGCCAAAGAGGCGGGCCAGGGGAGGGGGATGGAGAGGGTGAGATCGGTGCCAATCCCGATGGCGCTGATCCGCTCAATCCACAAAATCAGGGAGAGCGGGATCCGCTTGGCCGCTTGATGCCAAGCCAGACCCATGACGACCGCTCGCGTCTTTATGAGGATGGTAAGCGCTCAAGCTCCGAGGAGCGCGCCCGCGCTTTGCTTGATGAGGTGCGGCGTCGGTTGGGTGAAGTGGATCGTAACCCGGCAGAGATTGACTATCTCAAACGACTCCTGCAATCCGAAAGCGTCGGCAACAAACCTTAAACCTGCAATCCTTTAGCCTAACGGGCTCGGGAAAGCCGCGTGGAGACAGTTTCGATGGTCATTGTTGATGCCTTATTACCCTTTGCCGCCCTCACCGTGGCGGTGATTTTAGTGTTCGGCCTTGTTAATATGATGCGCGGCGGCAGCCCGAATACCTCGCAAAAACTGATGCGGATGCGGGTTTTGGTGCAATTTGTCACCATTGTTATTGCCATGACCTTGCTGTATTTACGGTCTTTGTAACCGCGACCCGATCACCCACAACGCGCGTGATATTGGGTCTATCTTTCAAAATGACAGCATGCGATACTCAAGCGTCTGTCAATCCATCATGTGGTTTTGAGCAAGGATGACTGTGATGCGGGTTTTATATAGTGCAGCCGCCCTTTTGTTTGGATCGCTGATTGCGACATCCTCAAGCGTGCAGGCGCAACAAGCCAGCCCTCAACAAGACCCGTTTAACCGCTATGAATTGCGCGCGGGTGTATTTGCCCATGATCCGGTCAGCCCAGAAAAAGGCTCGGCCGATGCCAATTTTGAAGTCCTCTCCCCCCGCCTGCCGATTGCTGCTGGCGCGTGGCCGGTGCTGGTTCCCCGTTTGCATCTGGGGGCAACCGCCAATTTTGGCGGTAAAACCAGCCATGCTTATACCGGACTGACATGGGATTATGATCTCACCCGCTCTGTTTTCGTGGAAGCGTCTTTGGGCGGAGATCTCAACAATGGGAAAACTGGCACGGCGCTGGTCAGCGGGCATAATGCGATGGGCTGTGCCGCAGCTTTCCGCGAATCCGCCTCACTCGGCTATCGTTTGGCCAGCAATATGAGCCTGATGGCAACCATTGAGCATGTCTCGAATGCGGGTCTGTGCGAACGCAATCGGGGCCTGACCAATATGGGCCTGCGCTTGGGCTATAGTTTCTGACCCTCTGCCATGGTCAAACTCAATAAAATCTATACGCGAACCGGCGATGATGGCTCGACAGGGCTCGGGGGCGGGGAACGCCGCACCAAAAATGATACGCGGATCGCTGCCTATGGCACTGTCGACGAAACCAATGCGGCAATTGGCATCGCGCGGCTGCATACAGGCTCGGCCCATCTTTTGGTTGATGCCATGTTGGGTCGCATCCAGAACGATTTGTTCGATCTCGGCGCGGATTTATGCACTTTAATCAGTGATGAACCCCTCCCTTACGAGCCGTTACGGATCTTGCCGACGCAGGTCAAACGGCTTGAAAGCGAGATTGACCAACTCAATGAAGTTCTTAAGCCCTTGAATTCATTCATTCTTCCGGGTGGGACGGCAGCCGCAGCCCATTTACATCTCGCCCGGACCATTTGCCGACGCGCGGAACGGCTGATTGTCGGTCTGTCGCTTGATCCCTCAGAACGCCTTAATCCCGAAGCGCTCCATTATATCAATCGGCTGTCTGATTTTCTGTTTGTCGCCTCCCGCTATGTCAATGAGCAAGGGGCCGCGGATGTCTTGTGGATCCCCGGCGCCACCCGCTAAAGCGGAACTTGAAGCGCACAACTGATCAAGCCTCTGGTTCTCAAACGCCAAGCTTTTTACCTTGACCTTAAGGGGCTTCTGGCTTAGGAAAGCCGCTTCTGCGGCCCTCGCAAAGGTCCGCAGTTTCGCTGTTTCTGCACGAAAACATCAAATTTGAAGCTTTTTATTCTTATTTTATGTTCTTTTGCGAAATATTTCGGTTCACTGACAAAAAGCCATCCCGCCCGCATTCGGGTGAGAGATTGGGAAGAACACGGAGATAAAGATGTTCGCAGTCATCAAAACCGGCGGCAAACAATATAAAGTTGCCACGGACGATGTGATTACCGTTGAAAAACTGGCTGGGGAAGCTGGTGCAACGGTTGTTTTTGATACGGTTCTCATGCTCGTTGACGAGAAGGGAACACAGATCGGCGCCCCTTCGATTGCTGGAGCGGTTGTGACAGGTGAAGTGGTGGAACAAACCCGCTCTGCCAAGTCCATCTCCTTCCACAAGCGCCGCCGTCAGAATTCCAAGCGCAAGCGCGGTCATCGTCAAGAATTGACGGTGGTGCGGATTGTTGCCTTAGGTGCCTCAGCTGGTGAATCGAAGCCCAAAAAGGCCGCCAAGCCGAAAGCTGCACCCAAAAGCGAAGACGCCGCAGCCTGAAATCAAAGTTTCAAGCTCTGACGAATTCAAGCAAAGACATGAAGGGTTTTTTAGAACCCATTCGACAACAGATGGAGCAAGATTATGGCTCATAAAAAAGCAGGCGGTTCATCCCGTAACGGACGTGACTCAGACGGTCGTCGTCTTGGCGTGAAAAAATTCGGTGGCGAAACCGTCATTCCGGGTAACATCATTATTCGTCAACGCGGCACCAAAGTGCACCCGGGTAACAATGTGGGTATGGGCAAAGACCATACAATTTTTGCAACGGTCGCAGGCACCGTGCAATTCCGCAGAAAAGCCAAAGACCGGATGTTTGTATCGGTTCAGGCGGTGAAAGCGGCAGAATAAGGCGGACGATCTCCTTTCTTCCGCCGGTCTCACAAACCCGGCGGTGAAGGATGAATCCGGATCCGGTTTCTTCTCCAAGAAACGTCACGGGAGAGTGGGACACCCCCCTCTCCCTTTGTCGTTTTTGCGTCATAAAAACACTTTATGACGGCTGTGATCTGAAGAGGCCCGACATGTTCCCACCCATCACACAAGACGATGTGTTCCGGATTGAAACCCCGCGGCTCTGGCTGCGTTGGCCGCACCAAAAAGACGCGCCAGCCCTTCATGCTGTGGCATCACATGCGCATGTGGCCGAGATGACGGCCGGCATTCCTCATCCCTTTCCGGACGGAGCCGCTGAGGCATTCATTGCAAAAACACGCGCGCAGAATCGCCACGGTGACAGCATTGAAATGGTGATTGAGCGCAAATCTTTGTCGCGCGACGTGATCGGCACCGTGTTTTTGCGGCATCAACATGCCCATCTCCCCGTGCTTGGTTATGCACTCCATCCCGCATGGTGGCGGCATGGCTATGCAACCGAAGCAGCAAAGGCTGTGATTGATATGGGATTTTTACTCACGGACTGGGAGGGTGTCAGCGCAACAGTGCGGGCCGACAACCCCGCCTCCATTCATGTCTTAGCCAAATTAGGGTTTCAGAATGTCGGACGGCGAACCGACTTTCTGCCCCTGCGGCAGGCCTCATTATTGGTTGAGGATTACCAGCTCGCACGCACGACTTTTCACCATAGCTTTGGCGGCGCTTTGCAGCCTTTGCTTTGGGATCGCAGCACTCTCCCACCCCATTGGGCAGGCGCGGCTTAGATCCATTGCCCCAAATGCCCTAGGGTCAGAGGCGGCCTGTCCCTACACATTGAAACCTATTATTGAAACCTATTAAGGCTTGGATGATTTTAACCATGTGGCGGACCCGAACAAAGGCTTCATCGATTCTGCCCAGGTTATTTGTTATAACCGACACACGGTTGAACACGGACAGAGCCCTCTATTGGCTCAGATGGTGGCAAACCGGATTGGAGCAGACATGAAATTTCTTGACGAAGCAAAGATTTATATCCGGTCCGGCAATGGCGGAGCGGGATGCGTTTCGTTTCGGCGCGAGAAATTCATTGAATTTGGCGGACCGGATGGCGGCGATGGCGGACGCGGCGGCGATGTCTGGGTTGAGTGCGTGCAAGGTCTCAACACATTGATCGACTATCGCTACCAACAGCATTTCAAAGCCAAATCGGGCGTGCATGGTATGGGGCGCAATCGCACCGGAGCGAATGGCGCCGATGTGGTGTTAAAAGTACCATGCGGTACCCAAGTTCTCGATGACGATGGAGACACATTGCTGGCCGATATGACCGAAGTCGGACAACGCTTTCGTCTCGCCAAAGGCGGGAATGGAGGCTTCGGCAATGCCTATTTCACCACATCGACCAATCGCGCTCCGCGCCATGCCAATCCTGGCCAAGAAGGACAAGAACGCTGGATCTGGCTGCGTTTGAAATTAATTGCCGATGCCGGTTTGATCGGCCTGCCCAATGCAGGCAAATCAACATTTTTAGCGACCGTCTCTGCAGCCAAGCCTAAAATTGCCGATTATCCCTTTACCACCTTGCATCCGGGCCTTGGTGTTGTGCGCATTGATGGACGTGAATTTGTGCTGGCTGATATTCCGGGGCTGATTGAAGGCGCACATGAAGGCCATGGATTAGGCGACCGCTTTCTTGGCCATGTTGAACGCTGTCGGGTTTTGATTCATCTGGTTGAAGCAACCGGCGCGCATGCTGGCCAAGCCTATAAAATCGTGCGGCACGAGTTGGAAGCCTATGGCCATGACCTCGATGACAAACCAGAAATTGTTGTCTTATCAAAATGTGATGCCGTGGATGCAGATACTTTAAAACAGCAAAGCGCCCGTCTCAAACGCGCCTCTGGACAAACACCGCTCAAATTGTCTGCGGCGACCCAACACGGGGTTGAAACCGTGTTGCGCGATGTGATGCAGGTGATCGACCAAGCGCGTCAGGAACAGCTTGACCAAGAGCAACCGATCACGGTGGAAGCTTGGCATCCATGAGACCGCAACAAATATCCCTGAAAGAACAGTCTTTGCTTTCACCTTTTCAGCGCATTGTGGTGAAAATAGGCTCTTCCTTGTTGGTTGATGGTGCCAAAGGCGCCTTGCGCCAACAGTGGCTCGAAGCCCTTGCGCAAGATCTCGCCCATTTGCAGCAGGCAGGCAAAGAGATCATCGTTGTTTCCTCCGGCGCGATTGCAATGGGGCGGACTATTCTTGGACTGCCGAAAGGACCGTTAAAACTCGAAGAAAGTCAGGCCGCCGCCGCTGTAGGACAAATTGCCTTGGCGCGGGCTTGGGCTGATATGTTTGAGCCGCATCACATCACCACGGGACAAATTCTGGTCACCTTAGGCGACACCGAAGAGCGCCAACGCTATCTCAATGCCAGAGCCACCATCGCCCGCTTGCTGGAATGGAAAGCAATCCCGGTGGTGAATGAAAATGACACCGTTGCCACCCATGAAATTCGCTATGGCGATAATGACCGTTTGGCAGCGCGTGTTGCAACCATGGCGGCGGCGGATTTATTGATTTTGTTTTCTGATGTGGATGGCTTGTATTCCGCGCCCCCTCATCTCGATCCCAAGGCCCAATTTATTGCCGAAGTGCCCCGCATCACCGCAGAGATCGAACAGATGGCCGGCGGGGCAGCGTCCGAATTATCCCGCGGCGGCATGCAAACAAAAATCGAAGCCGCCAAAATCGCCACCGCAGGCGGCACTGTGATGATCATCGCCGATGGGCGTGCAATGAATCCCTTGCTGCGGATTGCTCAGGGACATCGCTGCACATGGTTTCGGACCGGATCCAATCCTGTCTCAGCCCGCAAGAGTTGGATTGCAGGCGTGTTAGAACCCAAAGGCGTTTTACATTTAGATGCGGGTGCGGTTCAAGCCATGCAATCGGGCAAGAGTCTGCTCCCGGCTGGTGTGACACGCGTCGAAGGACAGTTTGAACGCGGCGATGCCGTTGTCTTGCGCGGACCAGATGGAGGCGAAGTGGGACGGGGGCTGATCGCTTATGATGCGACAGAAGCCAGCGCCATGATCGGTCTCTCGTCAAAAGATATTCCCGCTGTGATCGGTTATGTTGGGCGTGCGGAAATCATTCATCGTGACGATATGGCCTTAGCAAGCGGATAAAGACCCATGGACCATCACACCCAAACCCTTTCTGACCTGATGATGGATATGGGCCGCAAAGCACGCGCAGCCTCCCACGGGCTGGCGCTCTCATCCAACGCTCAACGCAATGAGGCCCTGATTGCTGCGCGTCATGCGCTGCACCAACAAGAGGCTGATATTTTAGCCGCTAATCACGCAGATATTTTGGCTGCGCAAAAAAAAGGGATCTCGGCTGCCTTTCTGGATCGCTTAACCTTAAACCCGGATCGTCTTAACGCCATCGCCGAAGCGGTTGAAGCGGTTGCGCGGTTGCCCGATCCGCTGGGGCGCATTTTAGCCCAGTGGACTCAACCCAATGGATTGTTGTTTGAACGTGTTGCAACACCACTGGGCGTGATCGGCATTATTTTCGAAAGTCGTCCCAATGTGACTGCCGATGCCGGAGCGCTCTGTTTGAAAAGCGGCAATGCAGCGATTTTACGCAGCGGGTCCGAAAGCTTTGCCACCGCACAGGCGATTGCCACTGCTCTGCGCGCAGGATTGCAACAGGCTGGATTGGCTCCAGACTGTATTCAACTGGTCCCGACACGGGATCGGGATGCCGTGGGCCTGATGTTAAGTGGATTAAACAATCATATTGATGTGATCGTACCGCGGGGTGGCCGTACCTTGGTTGAACGCGTACAGCAAGAAGCCCGGGTTCCTATCTTTGCCCATCTTGAAGGCCTATGCCATGTCTATGTGGATCGGGCGGCGGATCTGGCGATGGCGCGCTCTGTTGTCATGAATGCAAAATTGCGGCGCACCGGAATTTGTGGGTCTGCAGAAACCTTGTTAATCGATCAAGCCTGTCTTAGCACACATGCTGCTCCTTTGGTGCGTGATTTACTTGAAGCTGGATGCGAATTGCGCGGCGATGCGCTGATCCGTGCTGTTGATGCGCGCATCAAACCCGCAACCGAGCAAGATTATTTGACGGAATATCTTGATAAGATCATGTCGGTGAAAGTCGTCGAGGGCCTTGATGGCGCTCTGGCGCATATCGCACATTATGGGTCTCACCACACCGATGCGATTATCACCGCCGATCAAGCCGCTGCCGACCGATTTTTGCGTGAAGTCGATTCGGCAATTGTGTTGCATAATGCTTCAACGCAATTTGCCGATGGCGGTGAATTTGGATTTGGATCAGAGATCGGTATTGCCACGGGTCGTATGCATGCCCGCGGACCGGTTGGCATCGAACAACTGACCTCCTTCAAATATCGCGTTCATGGCACTGGTCAGATCAGGCCTGTTTAATATGCAGCCGATCTGCCTGTCCCCCAAAATTGCCCGCTTCCTGCCACCGCATGGCCGCGGTCAGCGAATCGGTTTGCTCGGCGGGTCGTTTAATCCTGCGCATGGGGCGCATCGCTTGATCAGTTTGATTGCGCTGAGGCGGTTGAAGCTTGATGCTATTTGGTGGTTGGTCACCCCGGGTAATCCCCTGAAATCCATCCAAGACTTGCCCGACATCCAACAGCGCATGGCGCAAGCGCGCGCATTGGCCCATCATCCAAAAATTCATGTCAGCGGATGCGAGCAGATTTTGGGAACCCGCTACACGATCGACAGTTTGAAAAAATTATTGCCGCGCGCGGCCAATATCCATTTCATCTGGATTATGGGCAGCGATAATCTCTTGAACTTCCACCAGTGGAAACAATGGGCGGCGATTGCGCGGCTGATGCCGATCGCGGTGATTGATCGTCCCGGCACCACCATCAAAAGCCTGCAAGGCCGAACAGCACAGCGTTTTCGTGCCGCGCGCCTGCCAGAATCGCAAGCGTCGGCAACCGTTTTACGCAAAGCCCCTTCTTGGGTCTTTGTGCATGACCGACGATCCCCGCTCTCCTCAACGGCCTTGCGCCAACAAACCAAGCCCATTCATTGAATTTAAACCCCGAATCCGGCATACTCCCTTCCACGCCGTCTCTGATAGAGGATCTTGACCTGACAACCGCTCTCCCCCCCAAAAAACCACGCGCCCCGCGGTCCACTGCCAAAAAACCGCGGTCCGCTGCCAAAAACCCATCTGAGCAAGCCAGTTCCAAACCAGCCAGCAAAGCCCGCACCCGCGCAGCCAAGCCGGAAGTTTTGGCGCCTGCGCCGCATGAGGCGCAGCTCGCCCTGATGCTGACTGCGCTTGACGATGCCAAAGCAGAAGAAATCATCACCATCGATTTGCGGGGTCGCACCTCACTGGCTGATGCGATGATTATTGCCTCCGGGCGCTCCAATCGTCATGTTGGATCGATTGTGCATCGTGTCATCGAATTGCTGAAAGCGGCAGGCTATGGGCCGTTGCGCAGTGAAGGTGAACCGCAATGCGATTGGGTCTTGCTTGATGCAGGGGATATTATTTTACACGTCTTCCGACCCGAAGTGCGCGCCTTTTATAACCTTGAAAAAATGTGGAGCAGTGATCGGCCGGCTGAACAGGCGCAGGAGCCCGCTTGATGCGGTTACTCTTGCTGGCGGTCGGCCGCCTGAAAGAGGGACCGGAACGCTTGCTGTTCAATCGCTATCACGAGCGCTCGATCAGTTTGGCGCGCCCCTTGGGCATGACCGGACCCGATCTGCACGAAATCACCGAAAGCCGCGCCAGCCAAGCGACCAGTCGCATGCGAGAAGAAGCCAAAATCCTTCAGGAAAAAATTGGCGATGGCGCTTTCATTGCGCTTGATGAACGCGGCACATCGGTGACGAGCCCGCTCTTTGCTGACTGGTTGCGCAAAAGCCGAGAAAGCGGAGAGAAGTCACTCGCTTTTGTGATCGGTGGCGCAGACGGATTAGATCAAGACATGCGTACAAAGGCCCGCCATGTGATGGCGTTCGGAGCCATGACCCTCCCCCATCAACTGGTGCGTGTGTTAGTTGCCGAACAGCTTTATCGCGCCATGACCATTTTATCCGGCCATCCTTATCATCGCGTCTAAAGCGATTTCGCCAAATGGAGCAGACTGTGCTATGCGCTTGGCAGCATCAATCGGAGCAGCGGCACGAGGCTTTTTTGCGCAGACCCCTTCAGATCCTGACGGCTCTTGTGATCGCGGTGCAGTTAGCCCCTGCCCCATTATGCGCGCAATCGCTGGCCCCGCCCAGCAAACAACACAATCTCAATGATTTACGCACCATCGAACTGGAAGCCATTGAGAAGGGCTTGAAAGAGGCTGAGACCAATCGGACCCGTTTAAAATCCGAAATTGACGCCATCGCGATTGATCGCTCCCGTTTAGCGACGCGGTTAAACGATGTTGCCAAACGCATTCAACAGCAAGAAGCCAAGGTCAGCGAAGTTGAAACCCAATTAAAATTACTCGGAGAAACGGAAACTGCCCTTCGTCTCTCCCTGGATGAAAGGCGGGGTGTGCTCTCTCAGGTCTTGGCGTCTTTGCAGCGCATGGGCCGCAAACCGCCTCCTGCCATTCTCATCCGCCCTGAAGATATGCGCGAAGCTTTGCATGCCGCTTTGTTGGTAGGGGCGGTTTTACCTGATTTGCAAAATGAAGCGCAGGCTTTGGCCTCTGACTTGGGCGAATTGGCCCGACTGCGGGAATTGGGCCGTAAAAATCGTGATCAATTACAAAATGAATGGACCGGTTTAATTCGTGATCGCTATGAGCTTTCCGCCCTGATGGAGGCCCGTCAAGCGGATCTGCGCAACCGTGAAAAAGGGTTGAGCGAGGAGCAGCTCAAAAGCGAGGACTTAGTGCGTAAAGCGCAAAATCTTCGAGATGCGCTGGTGCAAATTGAGCGTGAAGAAGATGTCCGGCGGCGCCAAAACGCCCTCTCCTCGGACCCAAAAGCCAGAGAACTCGACACCAAATTAAGCGCGGTTGGTGGTCGTGATCCGTCCCGCTTATCACCCGGAGCCGGATTTCCTGCCCTCAAAGGTCGCCTGCCCTGGCCTGTCAGTGGTCAATTTCTCCGTCCCTTTAACGGTCCTGACGGACAGGGCGGACAAATGCGCGGGATCACGCTGGCGACCCGTCCCGCAGCCCTTGTCACCGCACCCGCCGATGGCACTGTCGCTTATGCGGGTGTTTTCCGCGGCTATGGGCAATTATTGATCCTGAATGTCGGCAATGGCTATTATATCCTGCTTGCAGGAATGGATCGGATTACAGTATCAACCGGACAGGTTGTGATCACAGGGGAACCTGTGGCACAGATGGGACAGGACGCGCGTGCGATTCTCGCAATCAGTGGAGATGACCCCACACGCCCTGTGCTCTATATAGAATTTCGCAAAGATGGAACTTCCATCGATCCGGCGCCATGGTGGGCGTCACCTCTAACCGAGAAAGTCCGCGGATGATGCGCAAAATTTCTCTTCTTCTGATTGGCATGATGCTGGGTGTCATCGCCACAACCGTCGTCCCGCAAACTCAATTCGGGGGCGCTGCGATTGCGGCCGGCGGGGATGTCTATCGTAAACTGAATTTATTCGGTGATGTGTTTGAAAAAGTCCGCTCCGATTATGTCGAAAAGCCGGATGATGGAAAATTAATCGAAGCGGCCATCAATGGAATGCTGACCAGCCTTGATCCACATTCAAGCTATATGGATGCCAAAACCTATCGGGATATGCAGGTGCAAACCCGGGGTGAGTTCGGTGGTCTGGGTATCGAAGTCACCATGGAAGAAGGGATTTTAAAAGTTGTCGCCCCGATTGATGACACGCCCGCGTCCAGAGCGGGTCTATTATCAGGCGATTTCATTGTGCAGATTGATGACGAACAGGTGCAAGGTCTGGCACTCAACCAAGCCGTCGACAAGATGCGCGGTCCCGTTAATACGTCGGTTCGTCTTAAACTGGTCCGCAAAGGGATGAATGATCCGATTGAGGTCACTCTGGTACGCGATACTATCCGCATCAGAGCCGTACGCTCACGCATTGAAAAAGATGTGGGCTATGTCCGGATCACGCAATTTAGCGAACAAACATTTGAGAATTTGAAAAAGGCCATTGAGCAAATTCGCTCTGACGTGCCTGATGCACAGCTCAAAGGCTATGTGATTGATCTGCGCAACAATCCTGGCGGTTTATTGGATCAGGCGATTGCCGTGTCCGATGCGTTTTTGGAACGGGGCGAGATCGTTTCAACCCGCGGACGCAATGTGGAAGAAGGCCAGCGCTATTCCGCTCGGCCGGGTGATCTGACCAATGGCAAACCGATCATTGTGATGTTGAATGGCGGCTCAGCCTCAGCCTCAGAAATTGTGGCCGGAGCCTTGCAAGATCATAAACGGGCGACATTGGTGGGCACACGGTCCTTTGGTAAAGGCTCTGTGCAAACCATCATCCCCTTGGGGGGCAATGGGGCGTTGCGGTTAACCACCGCACGCTATTACACCCCATCCGGACGCTCAATTCAGGCCAAAGGCATTTCACCCGATATTCAAATCATGCCCGATGTGCCGGCTGAATTGAAAGGACGCGATGAAACCAAAGGTGAAGCCTCATTGCGCGGCCATTTGAAAAATGGCGAGGATGAAGGCGGCGGGTCTTCGGCCTATGTGCCGCCAGATCCCAAGAACGATAAGCAGCTCAATTATTCGCTCGAATTGTTGCGCTCGGGCCGTGTGGCCGCTGACCAATGGTTGCAAGCGCATAAAGCAAATTAATGCCTTTATCGAAACAACAAACCGGCCCCTTTTGGGGCCGGTTTTTTATCTTATCCTGTGAAGGGCTTTGGTGATGAAACAGCTTCCCTATCGTCCGTGTGTTGGAATCATGCTGGTTAATTCTACCAATCATGTGTTTATTGGTCGCCGCGTTCAAGAAGCTGGTCCCGAACATGTGTCTGATCAACACGCATGGCAAATGCCGCAAGGGGGCATTGATGAGGGGGAAGAGCCTTTACAGGCCGCCTTGCGCGAATTGCGCGAAGAAACCAATGTGACCTCTGTGCATCTGATCGCCGAAGTGAGCGACTGGCTGTCTTATGACTTACCGCAGGATGTCGCCCAGCAAGCGTGGAAAGGGCGCTATCGGGGACAAACACAAAAATGGTTTGCCTTCCGGTTTGAAGGCGATGATCACGAAATCGATATTCTAAATCCCGCAGGCGCCGCCCATCCTGAATTTGATGCATGGCGGTGGGAAAAACCTGAAAATCTCGCCGGGCTGGTGATTCCGTTCAAACGGTCGATTTATGAAGAGGTTGTGCGTGCCTTGGTGCCGTTATTCTAATCAGACTTATTGACACGCCATCGTGCCAATAAGCGGCCATCAACCGCCGCCAAGCCCAATCCAATCATGCCCATCCCCATCCATTGCGGCGCTGTCAGGCTTTCACCCAAAACCACCGCACCCAACACAATCGCGCTGGGTGGAATTAAAAATGTGACCAAGGACACGGCTGTTGCCCCCGCATTGGCTAAGATTTTAAAAAACAAAATATAAGCAAATCCGGTGCATAGAATGCCCAAAGCTGCCACCGATTGCAGCGCTGCGAGAGGCGGAATAGCACGCTCCCATGGCCGATCAACCACAAGGGCCAAAGGAAGCATCATCATCATCGAACTACAGACCTGACCAAAAGCAGTTTGCAAGGCACTAAGATTCAACCCCTTGAATTGCCGCCCCCAGACCGAACCAAAACCATAGGACAAAGCAGCAGCCAAACAAGACAGAATGGCAAAGGGATGACCCTCCTGCACCGCCGGACCCAACATCACACTCACTCCACCCAAACCGAGCAGAATGCCACTGATTTTACTGGCATTGAGTTTTTCATCCCGCGTCAATCCATGCGCAACCAAGACCGTGAATAAGGGCGTGGTCGCATTGAGAATCGAGGCCAAGCCGGCCCCAATGTCGCGCTGGCCAAAAATAATCAAGCTGAATGGGATCGTATTATTGATCAAGCCCATGCCCAACAGCGCCAGCCAAATGCTTTTGCCTTTTGGAAAGGCGGTGCGTGTCAGCCATAAAATCACCGCCAAGGTGAGCGTGCCTAACAACACCCGAATGGCCACCAGTGTGAAGGGCGGCATAGAGGCAACCGCCACGCGCCCAAATAAAAATGAACCGCCCCAAATTACAGACAGGCCGATCATCATCACCCATGTGCCGAATGAAATTGAACGGGCGGGTGGCTGAGTTGGCATGATGATGAAGTCTCCGTGGTCCGGCCCGACATAGACAGAGATCACCCCCAATAGCCACCCGAAAAGTGATCCTTTATGAAGAAGGCCCCTATTAAAAAGGGTCTAGGGTCAGACCTGGCCGCCATCAAGAACCAAACAAGGATTTCACCATGCCTCATTTATCGCTTTCTTGGGTCGCTTGGGCTGTTTTATCCGCTATTTTTGCTGCAATGACGGCGATTTTTGCCAAGATTGGTCTTAAAAACTGGCAAGCCGAACCCGCCTTGTTGCTGCGAACCGGCATTGTGATTGGATTTTTACTGCTGGTGATAAGTTGGAAACAAAATTGGCCCGATTGGGACAGTCTTGATGCCAAAGACGCTGGATTTTTAGTTTTATCGGGTCTCGCCACCGGATTATCGTGGCTATGTTATTTTTACGCTTTACAGCAAGGACCAGCCTCTCTGGTTGCCCCGCTCGATAAATTAAGCGTGGTTTTTGTCGCCATTTTATCGGTTTTTCTGTTGGGCGAGAGTTTAAACCCGGCTCAATGGATCGGGATCGGGCTGATCGCCAGCGGCGCTTTAGTGGTTTCGATTTTCGCTTAAGGCTTTTTTCTGGATCAGAGCGTGCAGAAAAGCTTGCGCCCCGACCTGTGAATGGCTAGATAAAAGCGCGTTGCCCCTATGGCGGAACTGGTAGACGCGTCCGACTCAAAATCGGATTCCGC
>CAWUMW010000026.1:0-16904 GCA_963923415.1 uncultured Hyphomicrobiales bacterium
CAATATCTTGACCCATTTTCTCGCGGGCCTGCGGATCGGTCAGGAATTTGACATCCGCTTGAGACGACAAATAGCCCAATTCGAGTAAAACGGAGGGAATATGAGCCGCCCGCAACACCCGGAACCCTGCTGAACGGATTGGATTTTTATTGATGGATTGCCCCATTGTTTCCATGCGCCCTAGGAGGGTACGGGCAAATAGGCCGGAGCGGATGCGGGTTTCTCGCCGAGCCAATTCTTCAAGAATATCAGTGACTTCTTCCCTAAAGGACTCAGCGTCATCGCCCCCCATCATATCAGCTTTATTTTCATTTTCAGCCAATAAAGCCGCTTCGGCATCGGTGGCTTTCTCGTCATTGGTGTAGATGGTCATTCCGCGCACTTCCGTTGCATTGGGGATGCGGTCAGCGTGAATGGAAATAAACAATTGGGCCGATTGCTGGCGGGCGATCCGGACCCGTTCCCGCAAGGGGATGAACACATCGCCGTCCCGGGTTAAAGCGACCCGGAATAGGCCCGATTTTTCGATTTTTTCTTTCAAAACCTTTGCAAAAGCGAGCACAACATCCTTTTCGGCAATATTATTCAGTCCAACCGCACCAAAATCTGGCCCCCCATGGCCGGGGTCGATCATGATTAAAGGCCGTTTCTCCGCGCTTTTGGGGCCTGCTTGTGCTGCGGGTTCATCGGATTCTGCGGGTTGCGTTGGGCGGCTGCGGATTTCCGAAGCCATGGCTTGCGCCTCTTGGGCAAAATGGAGAGGGTCATCGGGCTCCAATTCAATGTGGAGCGCCTGCGCAAAACCGCTCGCAACGGGCTGGAAATTCATCCGTGCGATCCGCACTGGTTTTGCTAATTCAATGATAAATCGAGATTTTTCGTGACTGACCGCACCAAAACGCAACATTTTAACAAGCGGTGTTTTGGATTGGCGGAGCGTATCTGGCAACTGGAAATTGACCAGTGGGAAATCAAAAATGATCCTGTCCGGGTTTTGCATTGGATAGGCGCGGACTGGAACGGGCCGACTAAACGTTAAATCAAGATTGGCGCGATCCTTGTCCCCTGTCAGCTTGGCTTCTAGCACGACGGGCCGATCGGGCAATAAAGTGCCATTTTGCGCATAAATAGGCAGGATTTGCGTGAAACCATACACGCAAATCATATAAATCATGCGGAAAAGAACCATAAGCGCCCGATTCATAAACCTGTCCGGCTGGTGTTTCGTTTTCTCTCCTAGCGTGCAGAGCGCCAAACGGAAAGACATTTCACATTGTGCCCATTCTGCGCTGCTTAATCGTAATGCTTGCCAAACAGGTCTTAATATCGTTATGAATGTCCGTCTTGATTGTTCCTCATGCCGTTGAGGATGAATTGGTGGCGTTTGACAATCTCAGCGCTGAGATTTGCGCATTATGTCGCGCGCCAATTTGTTCGCTCTTTTAAGAGCAAGGCGGGACATTCAAACGAGGTCGGCGGCTTTTAGGGCTTTTATCCGGCTGCCTTTCCAAGACCAACGCATGTGTATGCGTTTGGCATAACTTATCGAGGTTTTGATCGTGAGCGCACGAATCAGCCAAGTCGGAGATGGGGTATTACTCGGCCAGAGGGCCCGGGTCATGTCTGTTCGGCCGTCTGGCGCTCTGCATTTTGCGTCAAACCTTTTCCTTTTTAACCCGATTGCCGCAGGGCAATCTTATCGCGTCCGTTCATTTCCGCGATCATTAACTTTTTCAGACGCCCGCTTTTTGTCCAGCGGATCTGCGTCAGCTTGCGTAAAGCATGGTGAAACACTTGATCAGACTGACCGGACGCCAATGAGAGACTTTCATGGCGAACAAAATGCTCATCGATGCCGCTCATCCCGAAGAAACGCGGGTTGTTGTGGTGCGCGGAAACCGGATCGAGGAATTCGACTTCGAGTCCGCTAATAAAAAACAACTGCGTGGAAATATTTATCTGGCCAAGGTGACGCGCGTTGAGCCGTCCTTGCAGGCCGCTTTTGTCGAATATGGCGGAAACCGACACGGATTTCTGGCATTTAGTGAAATCCACCCTGATTATTATCAAATCCCGACAGCGGATCGTGAGGCCTTGCTTGCGGAAGACGCACGGGCTGAACGGGAGGCGGAGGAAGAGGATCATCAGCCTCGCCGTTCCCGTCGCCAGCATGGACGGGCGCGCTCCCGCCGCCCCGATCCGGTCAAGACTCAAGAGCTGGACTTTTCTGAAGACCAAGAGCACGACCAAGACCAAGCGCATGCCCATGCTGAGCATGAGGGTCTACATGCACAGATCATAGAGGGTGAGACAGTCCGCCATCACGATTCAACAGATCATGATGAGGCACATCATCATGAACCGCATGCGCATGAACAGGCTGTGTCAGATCATGATGCGCAAGCAGAGCCTTTGGATCACCATGATTCTGTTGCTGCCGATCATCATGAAGCCCCGCATGGTGAGGACCATGATGCACATGATGAAGAGGCGCATTCTGAACATGCGATCCGCTTCACCCATCAAGAGCACGATGAGCAAGGCTTTGCATCCTCTGATGAAGAGGATGAGGACGACTCTGGGGCGGATGAAGAAGACAGTATTGAGCATGTTGGTGCTGAAGATGCCATGGAGGAGGTTCCTGAACGCCCCCGCCATTTTCGTCGTCAATACAAAATCCAGGAAGTGATCAAGCGGCGGCAGATTTTGCTTGTGCAGGTGGTCAAAGAAGAGCGCGGCAATAAGGGTGCAGCACTCACAACCTATCTGTCTTTGGCGGGACGCTACTCGGTTTTGATGCCTAATTCAGGACGTGGTGGCGGTATTTCCCGTAAAATCACCAATGCCATGGATCGCAAGCGCTTGAAAACAATCGCGCAAGATCTTGAGGTGCCGGATGGAATGGGTGTGATTTTGCGCACCGCCGGCGCAGCCCGGACGAAGCAAGAAATTAGACGCGATTTTGAATATTTGATGCGCTTGTGGGAAAATGTGCGCGAGCTCACTTTGCAATCCACAGCCCCTTCCCTCGTTTATGAAGAAGGATCGTTGGTTAAACGCTCAATCAGAGATCTCTATCATAAAGACATCGACGAAGTGATTGTGTCGGGCGATGCGGGCTTCAAAGAAGCTAAAGATTTCATGCGTATGCTCATGCCTTCGCATGCGAAAAATGTGAAATATTATCGGGAGCAACAACCCGTTTTTGCGCGCTATGGTGTAGAAGCCCAATTGGATGCCATGTTCTCCAATCAGGTTACACTGAGGTCTGGTGGCTATATTGTTATCAATCAAACAGAAGCATTGGTCGCGATCGATGTGAATTCGGGCCGTGCAACGCGCGAACATAATATCGAAGATACGGCCCTCAAAACCAATCTTGAAGCCGCCGATGAAGTGGCGCGGCAATTGCGCTTGCGTGATTTGGCGGGTCTGGTTGTGATCGATTTTATCGATATGGAAGAGCATCGCAACAATCGGTCGGTTGAGCGGCGCTTGAAAGACGCGTTGAAGAATGATCGGGCGCGGATCCAAGTCGGTCGGATTTCACCCTTTGGCTTGATGGAAATGTCGCGCCAACGCATCAGAACTGGTGTGCTTGAAGGCTCAACCATTCTGTGTCCGCATTGTTCGGGTGTTGGTTTTGTGCGCGCAACGGCATCGGTGGCCTTGCATGTTCTGCGGGCAGTTGAAGAGCATTTGTTGCGTTCTTCTTCGAATAACTTGACGATTACAACACGGTCTGAAGTGGCGCTCTATATCCTCAATCAGAAGCGTGGGCATGTCAGCGCCTTGGAATATCGGTTTGGGGTCACGCTGACCATTCTGGCGGATGATACGCAAACTGGCACCCATGCGTTCCAAATTGCCAAAGGCGAGCTGGCAACCCCTGTAGCGCGGATCACACCCGGTATTCAGGTTGATAGCGTCATCATGCCGGATGAAGACGATGATCTGGTTGAAGACGTGCTCGACGAGGACAGCGAGGATCAAGACGAGGATGAGTTTGGATCCGATGAGTCGCGTGCTGCGTCCGACTCGGATGCAGATGGTGATGGAGAAAATGGGCGCCGCCGCCGTCGTCGTCGTCGCCGCCGCGGTGGACGATTAGAGCGGACAGACCGCCCTGCCTTTGAGCGTCCGATGTCTGTTGATGCGCCGCAACCGGATATTGATGGGGTTCCTTTTAATGGGGAAACCTATGAAATGTTAGCGGGTGACGGCTCTGAAAGTTCTGATGACGCTGCTGCGGCGGGTGACGCCGATGCGCAAGCGGCGGATCAAGAAGGGCGTGGTCGTAGACGCGGTCGCCGTGGTGGTCGTCGCTTGCGGCGTGACCGGGATTCAACGGATGCGCCCCTTGCTCTGTCACATGATGATGATCATTCGGGTGAATCGCCTGTTGCGCATGGATATGATGCGGACATGACGGATATTGATCCCGATCATCAACCGGTATTGATGTTTACGCATGATGCGTCGGCTTTGACATCAGCGCAGGATCACACGCACGATCCGGTTTCTGTTGAGACCGAAAAGCCGGCTCCACGGGCACGCCGCGGGCGTCCCTCGCGTCGCGTTGAAGCGCAGGAAGAGAGCACACCTCTCCCCCATGCTGAGGACGCGCATGGGAGCGTCGATGTTTCTGCCCCGTTCGTTGTCTCTCCTGTGGAGACAGCTCCCACTCTTGCACCCATCCCCGTGTCAGTGCCGGTGTCTGAGCCAGTGATCGAGGTGGTTGAACCTGCTGAGCCCTCGCAACCTGAAACAACCGAAGCGGTGATTGTTGGAGCTGAAAACAAGCCCCGTCGCGGTGGTTGGTGGTCTCGCAAATCTTGATCGATTGCAAATCCTGATTGTTTAAGTGGGATTGTCGCTCTTAAGCAGCGCTCTGTTTGAAAAACAGAGCGCTTTTTTATTGGTGGTTTTTTACAAATTTTCGCAACTGCTCTAATGCGCGTTCGCAGTCCGTTAAATCATTGGCGAAAGACAAGCGCATATAGCGATGACCGCGTTCGGGATCGAAATCCGCACCGGGCGTAATGGCAACGCTGGCCTCTTCTAAAATCCGCTTACAATAGGCCATCGAGTCATTAGTATAGGCGCTGACATCGATATAAAAATAAAAGGCACCATCGACCGGAAGAAAGCGATCATAACCAATTTTAGGTAATTCGCGCATGAATAAGGCACGGTTGCGGGCATAACCGTTTTTGATGTCTTCCAGTTCAGCCTTGCAGTCAAATGCGGCTTCTGCCGCAATCTGGCTGAGTTGTGGTGTCGAAATATAAAGGCTTTGCGACAAACGTTCGACGGGGCGAACAAGTGACTCCGGTAAAACCAGCCAGCCGACCCGCCATCCCGTCATGCAGTAATATTTGGAAAAACTATTCACAACGACCGCATCAGGATTAAATTTTAACGCTGTTTCGGCGGGCGTCTCATAGGTCAGGCCATGATAGATTTCATCGGAGATCAGCCAGAGCCCCAAGCGCTGGCAGGTTAAGGCGACCTCTTGCAAATCTTCAACCGACATCATGGTGCCAGACGGATTGGCCGGCGACATAATCAAGACCCCATCTAACGGCTTCTCAGCATGGGCCCGTTCGATATCTGCCCCACGCATCACCCAATGGCTGGCAGCATCCGTCACTATGGTAACGGGTTCAAGGCCAAGGGCTTTTAATGTATTGCGATAGGCTGGATAACCCGGAGCGGTGATCGCAATGCGGGCGCCATGATCAAACATCGATAAAAAAGACAGAATAAATCCCGCCGATGACCCTGTTGTGACGGCAATCCGTTCAGCGGGCACAGAGACGTGATACGTGTCTTGATAATGCTGGGCAATGCGTTCGCGTAAGGACCGCAGGCCGAGGGCTTCGGTATAGCCGATTTGTCCGCGGTGCAAAGCGGCGGCGGCAGCGTCTCGGACCGCGGGAGGAACCGGCGCTCCGGGCTGGCCAACCTCCATATGAATGACTGGAAAGCCGGCGCGTTCGCGCTCAACCGCAGCGGTCATTACATCCATGGCAATAAAAGGGTCAACCGCAGCGCGCAGAGAGACTGGAGGCCGAGAGAATTGGGGCTGAGAGACTGGGTTAAGGATGGATCCTGCCTTGCCTTTGCCTTGTTTCGTGGTCATGATTTTCTAACCTGCTTGAATTTTCTGGGTTTGACGCATAGGCAGCTGCGGCCTTAACTGCAAGTGAAAACCCGAATCGTGGATTGTTGGTTATGTCGTATCGCATTTATATGAGATCAGATCTCCTGTCGCGTCGAGGGAGCGCCTTAAAAAACCTGTATCGGGGGCTGGGGATTGTTTTTCTGATCCTTATCTATGCGTTGGCCCTCCCCGCAGCACAGGCGCAAGAAATCCGTGGCATTATCCGGGATGCTGAGATTGAGACTTTGCTGCGCGATTATTCGCGCCCTATTTTTGCTGCGGCCGGTATACCTGCTGGATCCACGACGATCATTTTGATGGGGGATCGCAGCTTCAATGCTTTTGTGGCGGGTGAGCGCCGCATGTTTATTAATACGGGTGCCTTAATGGATGCCAAAACGCCCAATGAAATTATTGGGGTGATTGCCCATGAGGCGGGTCATATTAAAGGCGGTCACTTATCGCGCCTGCACCAGCAACTCCAGAATGCGCAAATTCTGTCAGTGGTCGGCATGTTATTGGGAGCTGGCGCAGCGGTGGGTGCAGCAACCAGTCGTGGCGCTGTGGGTAATGATGGCGCGGGGATCATGGGCGCTATTCTTGGCCCGCAAGAAATGGTGCGGCGTAGTTTGTTGTCTTATCAGCGGTCGGAAGAACAGGCGGCGGATCGTTCGGCAATTGATTTTCTGACGACGACCCATCAATCACCGCAAGGCCTGCTGGAGACCTTTAAACGGTTCAGTCAGGATGCCATGTTTCGCTCAAGCAGCGTTGATCCTTATGTCTTCAGCCACCCCTTGCCGACCGAACGGATTTCTAATCTTGAAGCCCTTGCCGCCAAAAGCCCTTATCGTGAGGTCAAAGATCCGCCCGCTCTCCAAGCGCGCCATGATTTAACGCGCGCGAAACTGTTTGGCTTTTCGGCCACAGCGTCAGAAGTGGGGCGGCGTTATCCTGTGTCGGATCAATCGCTACCGGCTCGGTATGCTCGGTCCATTATCGATTTTCGAAACAAGCGGATCAGTGAGGCGCTGGTTAAAATTGATGGTTTGATTAAGGATCAACCCGCTAACCCCTATTTTTGGGAATTAAGGGGGCAATGCTTGCTGGAATTTGGTCGCCCCAATGAAGCGGTGAACGCGCTCCGAAAAGCCGTTGCTTTAGCCCCAAGCGCTGGCTTGATCCGTATTTTGTTGGGCCATGCGTTGATTTCAACAGATCAGTCAGGTCATCTTGATGAGGCGATATTGGAACTCTCCAATGCGGTGAATCGTGAACCTGACAGTCCGGATGGTTTTCGCCATCTCGCGACAGCCTATAATCGAAAAGGCCAAATTGGCTTAGCCGAATTAAATTCAGCGCGAGCTTTTTTTGCTGCGGGAGATTATGGAAATGCAGCCAATCATGCGGCCCGAGCGAAAGAAAAATTGCCAGCCAATTCACCCGGTTGGTATAAAGCGGATGAGATTCTGAATTACCGCCCCCCTAAAGCCTAAGCTATCGATGAATGAAGATAGCAAGAGCCTCAGTGATCAAGAGTTTAAGTGTCAGACTGGATGAACAAGATGAAGTGTTTAAAATCGATTGCCTCAATGATCCTGCTGATAGGGAGCATGGTCTGCGCATGGTTCGTCTTGCCTGTTCAAGCGGCTGAATTTACTCCAGCGCAGCAAAATGAAATCCGCAGTTTGATCAAAGACTATTTGATCAAAAATCCTGAAATTCTTCAGGAAGCGATGAGCGAATTGGAAAAGCGGCAGGCAGACAATGAAAAAGCTGCGCAAAGTAAAGCGTTGGCGGAATGGATGCCTGTTTTGCTGAAGTCAGGACGTTCGACCGTGTTGGGCAATCCAAAGGGCGATGTCACTTTGATCGAATTTTTTGATTATAATTGCGGTTATTGCAAACGGGCTTTGTCTGACTTGCAAAAACTGACCGATGCCGACAAAAACCTGCGCATCATTATCCGCGACTTCCCTGTTTTGGGGCCGGACTCAGTGGAAGCAGCGATGGTGGGGGTTGCCGCCCGTCAGCAGCTTTCGGGGGCAAAATATATGGATTTCCATGTCAAATTGCTCGAAAGCAAGGGCCGGATTGGTAAAGATCGGGCGTTTGCCGTAGCCAAAGAGCTGAATGTGGATTTGCAAAAGCTGCAAAAGGATATGGATTTATCCGAAACACGGTCCATTCTCTCTGAAACGATGCAAATTGGCGATGCCTTGCGCTTGCAAGGAACGCCCGCTTATTTGATCGGGAATGAGGTGATTTTTGGTGCCGTGGGCTTCGATAGCCTCAAACAAGCCGTCGATTCTACCCGCCGATGCGGAAAAGCCCAGTGCAGTTAGGGTCAGACCCTAGCCCCAAGATCCCAAAATTAACCCTTTATAAACCAAAGTTAGCACACATAATTGGCCATTGACTTGGCGTTTGTGGCTGTTTTGCTGTAAGGAACAGGCACTCTTTTTTCTATTTTCGCGCTGTGTGACCGTTTGATCGCATGGACGCGGACAAGAGACGGATAAGGATCGATGAGCGACAAGCACAAAGCAGATCACGAGACATCAGTGGACACCAAGCTGGTTAAACAATTAGCCAAGATGTTGGCTGAGACTCAATTGACGGAAATCGAAGTCGAAAAAGGCGATCTGCGGATCCGGGTGGCGCGTGAAGTCTATGCCGCAGCCCCAGCCTCTTATTCCGTGCCTATGGCGGCCCCTGTTGCACCAGCCGTCTCTGCAGTGGCTGCTCCGGTGAAAGCCGCAACCCCGGATGTGAAAGATGGTCCCGGCGTTGTGCCCTCCCCGATGGTCGGCACGGCCTATCGTCGTCCTTCTCCTGAGGCGAAAGCCTATGTTGAAGTGGGCTCAGTGGTGAAGGCGGGCGACAAGATTTTGCTGATCGAAGCCATGAAGACATTCAACGATATTGTTGCACCGCATTCTGGAACGGTGACCGCTATTTTTGTTGATGATAAGCAACCGGTGGAATTCGGCCAGCCGCTGATGAGCATCGAATAAGCGAGAGCGCATGTTTGACAAAATCTTAATCGCTAACCGGGGTGAAATTGCTCTGCGTGTGTTGCGCGCGTGCAAGGAATTAGGGATTGCGACGGTGGCTGTGCATTCAACGGCGGATGCCGATGCCATGCATGTGCGACTGGCCGATGAGAGTGTGTGCATTGGGCCTGCGCCGGCAACCGACAGCTATCTCAATATGCCGGCTTTGTTGGCTGCGTGTGAAATCACAGGGGCGGATGCGGTGCATCCCGGCTATGGATTTTTGTCAGAAAATGCACGCTTTGCTGACATATTGGAAAGCCATAATATTCGCTTTATCGGCCCGAAAGCTGATCATATCCGGGTGATGGGTGATAAGATCGAAGCCAAACGGACGGCCTTGCGTTTGGGTATTCCGTGTGTGCCCGGCTCTGATGGCGGTGTGACCGAAGAAGACGACGCGTTGCGCGTGGCTGCCTCCATTGGCTATCCGGTGATTGTTAAAGCCGCAGCCGGCGGTGGTGGGCGTGGCATGAAAGTGGCGCGTAATGAAAAAGATCTGGTGCATGCGCTCCAGACCGCTCGCACCGAAGCTAAAGCCGCTTTTGGGGATGACGCTGTTTATTTAGAAAAATATCTCGAAAAGCCACGCCATATTGAAATTCAAGTTTTAGGCGATGGACAGGGCCATGCGGTGCATCTCGGCGAGCGCGATTGTTCTCTCCAACGCCGCCATCAAAAAGTGTGGGAGGAAGCCACCTCGCCTGCTCTTAATCTCGAAGCCCGTGAAAAGATCGGAGCAATCTGCGCCAAGGCGATGCAGGATTTGTCTTATTTAGGCGCGGGCACCATTGAATTTCTTTATGAGGATGGTGAATTTTATTTCATTGAGATGAATACGCGGATTCAGGTGGAGCATCCTGTCACGGAAATGATTACCGGCATTGATCTCGTCAATGAACAAATTCGCATTGCTTCTGGCTTGCCGCTGTCTTTCACGCAAGATGATGTCAAACTCTCAGGCCATGCGATTGAATGTCGGATCAATGCCGAACATCCAAGCACCTTCCGTCCCTCACCCGGCACAATTGGCTATTTCCATCCACCCGGTGGTTTAGGCGTGCGGGTTGATAGCGCGGCCTATCAAGGCTATCGGATTCCGCCTCATTATGATTCACTGATTGGCAAATTGATTGTGCATGGGCGCACCCGCAATGAATGTTTGATGCGCTTACGCCGCGCTTTGGATGAATTTGTTGTGGAAGGCATCGACACCACTTTGCCGCTGTTTCGTGAATTGGTCCGCAATCACGATGTTCAAAACGGTGATTATGATATTCACTGGTTAGAAAAATTCCTTAAGCCTCAGGATCATTAATCCCGGCCATGGATGATCAGGAGGGAGATAACCACGATCCTCTTGAGCGCCCGCATATAACGCCTGAATTGTTGCTGCGCGCTTATGCTGCAGGCTATTTCCCGATGGCGGAACATGCGGAGTCTGAGGATCTGTTCTGGATGTCTCCTCGCCAACGCGGTGTGTTGCCGCTTGATGGGTTTTTATTATCGCGCAGTTTAGAAAAAACTATCCGCAGCAAACGTTTTACAGTTTATGCCGATCAGGATTTTGAGGCCGTGATTAGCGCCTGTGCGCAGACGCGGCCTGATACATGGATCAATCAGCGGATCCGCACCCTCTATAGCCAGTTATTTGAGGCAGGTTATGTGCATACGCTGGAATGTTTTCATGACGGGCAGCGTGTGGGGGGGCTTTACGGTCTCGCATTGGGACGGGTGTTTTTCGGTGAGAGCATGTTTCACACAATGCGCGATGCGTCCAAAGTGGCGTTGGCGCATTTGGTCGCCCGATTACGTTTGGGTGGTTTTATTTTGCTTGATACGCAATTTGTAACCCCTCACCTCGCAAGTTTAGGCGGGGTTGAAATGGCCCAACCTGACTATCAAAACCGTCTTCAAGAGGCGTTGCAGGGTCATGCTGTGTTCTCGCTCTGGCCAGATGATCAGCCCGATGATCCCGATCTTGTTTTAAAGCACCTCAAACAGCGTTCAATCCGTCCGTAGAGGATTGCTGCCGAAAACAGGCTTTTGTGCCTTAGCGTTGCTTTTGTTTTTTTGGCGCTTGTTGCTTAGCTGGCTCTGGCTTTTTGGTCGGTTCGGGTTTGCTGGGTTCAGCTTTGGCCGGTTGTGGCGGGGGTGCGGGTTGGCGACAGCCCGTCAGCCAAATATCATAAATCGGGTGTTCGACCCCGTGCAGGCCAGGACTTGCCGCAAACATCCAACCCGAGAATATTTTTTCAACTTTCCCCTGTTGGGTGACTTCTTGCACTTCAACAAAGGCGTCGGTTTGTGGGGCTTCCGTCAGGGGGCGCGTATAACAAGCGCGCGCGCGCATTCTGAGTGTCCCGAACTGAACCAGCTCATCGATATCAACAGAAAAGGTGGTGATCCGTCCGGTGATTTTGTCGAGCCCAGCAAAATCGGCAATGGGATTGGCAATCCGCTCCGCTTGCGCAGGATTGACCAATGATGCGACCACAAGCCCCGTTCCGAGCATTAGGAACAGGCTTTTAAAGCCAGGCCATGAACGGGGATGAGGGGGGCGCACGAGAAATAAAATCCTTGCCAATGGGGCTTGATGAATAGTCCTTGGCTTGTGTGGTCGTGAAAGACGGCAAAATCAAGGAAAATTTGGTTAAAATAAAACGGCTTGCCAGTGGCAAGCCGTGTCTCTGGTCAAGGCATGCGCGCCTTCAAGGCGCCCTGATGCATGACAATCCCTTAAGCGGGGGTCCAAGGCTTATAGGTTTCTTTAGCGCCTGAATGGGTCTCTTCATTCAAGATAGAGCCATGCGGACGATAGGCCGCCCCCGTCCCTGTCAGATTCGGCTGATGGGGTTTTTCCCACACTTTGGTGTGATAATTTTCTTGCTGGGGCAGCACATCCAGCTTGTGATGGATCCAACCATACCAGCCGGGGGGAATCATTGAGGCATCCGCCTCCCCTTTATAAATCACCCAACGGCGCACAAAACCGAGCGCGGGATCAACTTTTTGACCGCGAGTCTGGTAATATTGATTGCCGAATTGGTCTTCACCGACCTTTTCACCTGTGCGCCAGGTATAAAAAAGCGTTCCCACAGTGGCTCCGTGCCACCAAGTGAAAATGCGCAGCAAGATCGCCTTCATCTGCAGCTCCTTCATCACGTGGCGGGACTATGACGAGCAAATCTGTTGCTGTCCAGTCCGACCTTTGTGCGCATCCGACGATTCGTTGTGGATGACACAAATCAGCCCTTTCAGAAATGTTCAAAAAGGGGCAAAATTTACCTTTCGCTAACCACAAGAATCGAACACATTCCGACCGCTCTCGTCGTTATGTGCGCATTTTCTTGTGTCTTTTCTTGGTCTTGTTGCCCTGTGTCGATTTTTTGCCCTACCCCCTATATCTAGTTATGAAAATTTTTTGACATACTAGAACTTGACGATTGATAGGTCTGAGGGTAGCGTCCGAATCCGTTGCCGCTCTGTCAAAATCTGGTTTTGGGGCACTTCAGAAGAATATTCTTTTGAACATTCTTGCGAGGTCGGATCAGGGTTGAGAGTGGGGACGGACCCAATCACCGCAGTGCATTTCGCCGATTATTCGGGCGGATCGGTGCTGTTGTGTTGATTTGTTTGGTTGAATTTTTGGAATCAGGCCGGTTTTTCCGGCCAAGGTGCTTGCGGCACCTGTATTAAGGGGACTGAAATGCGTATTGACCGCCGCTACACGACTGCCGGACATTCTCCCTATGACGCTTTGGTTTTTCGTCATGCGACCAGTGAGATCCGCAATCCCGACGGTTCTGTGGTGTTCCGCCTCGAAAATATTGAAGTGCCGGAGGCTTGGTCGCAGGTTGCAGCCGATGTCTTAGCCCAGAAATATTTCCGCAAAGCGGGTGTCCCTGCCCGGTTGAAAAAGGTTGAAGAGAACAAGGTTCCTTCTTGGTTGTGGCGTTCGGTCCCCGATGAAAAAGCTTTGGCTAAATTGCCTGAAGCTGAGCGCTTTGGTTCGGAGATGAGTGCGAAGCAGGTGTTTGATCGCTTGGCCGGATGCTGGACCTATTGGGGCTGGAAAGGCGGCTATTTTACAAGCGAGGACGATGCGCATGCTTTTTATGATGAGCATCGTTTCATGCTGGCCATGCAGATGTGTGCACCCAATTCGCCGCAATGGTTTAATACTGGTCTGCATTGGGCTTATGGCATCGACGGCCCCTCGCAAGGCCATTATTATGTCGATTTCCAAACGGGTAAATTAGTCAAATCAAAATCCTCCTACGAGCATCCACAACCGCATGCCTGTTTTATTCAGTCGGTCGCCGATGATCTCGTCAATGAAGGCGGCATTATGGATTTGTGGGTGCGTGAAGCCCGCTTGTTCAAATATGGATCTGGGACGGGATCCAATTTCTCGATGCTGCGCGGAGAAGGTGAAAAATTAGCTGGCGGGGGCCGTTCCTCGGGGCTGATGAGCTTTTTGAAAATAGGTGATCGTGCCGCAGGTGCCATTAAATCAGGAGGCACCACGCGTCGTGCCGCGAAAATGGTTGTGGTGGATGCCGATCATCCGGATATCGAAACCTATATCGATTGGAAAGTGCGCGAAGAGCAGAAAGTGGCCGCTTTGGTCACCGGCTCAAAGATTTGTCACAAGCATCTCAAGGCCATTATGAAGGCTTGTGTGAATTGTGATGGTCCGGCGGATTCCTGTTTTGACCCGGAAAAAAATCCTGTTTTGAAACGAGAAATCAAACAAGCGCGCCGCGCCTTGGTTCCTGACAACTATATCAAGCGGGTGATCCAATTTGCGAAGCAGGGTTATACGGATATCCAGTTCGATACCTATGACACGGATTGGGATTCTGAGGCCTATCTGACAGTCTCGGGACAGAATTCAAATAATTCGGTTTCGATTAAGGATGATTTTTTACGCGCTGTTGAATCTGATAGTGAGTGGAACCTGATCCGCCGCACTGATGGCAAAGTGCATAAAACCTTGAAAGCGCGGGATCTGTGGGAACAAATCGGCCATGCCGCTTGGGCCTCAGCTGATCCGGGTTTGCATTTCAATACAACGATGAATGATTGGCATACGTGCCCGGCTGCGGGTCCGATCCGCGCCTCCAATCCATGCTCGGAATATATGTTCCTTGATGATACGGCTTGCAATCTGGCCTCGTTGAATCTGTTGCAATTCCGTGAAGCGGATGGGTCGTTCAACGTCGACTCTTACGAACATGCAGTGCGTCTATGGACCATTGTTCTCGAAATTTCTGTGATGATGGCGCAATTCCCCTCCAAGGAAATTGCTGAACTGTCTTATCGCTACCGCACGCTTGGTTTGGGCTATGCCAATATTGGCGGATTGCTGATGACCAATGGCATTCCCTATGACTCTGATGCAGGTCGGGCGATGGGCGGTGCTTTGACGGCGATTATGACTGGGATTGCTTATGCAACCTCGGCTGAAATGGCAGGCGAGCTTGGCCCCTTTCCTGAATATAAAGCCAATAAAAAACACATGTTACGGGTCATCCGCAATCATCGTTTGGCGGCCCGTGGGGAAAGCAGCGGCTATGAGACGCTCTCCGTCAATCCTGTTCCGCTTGATCATGCCTCCTGCCCAGAAGCGATTTTGGTGACCCATGCAAAAGCAGCTTGGGACAAGGCTTTGACCTTGGGAGAGCGGCATGGCTATCGCAATGCGCAAGCCACTGTGATTGCACCAACCGGCACCATTGGTTTGGTGATGGATTGCGACACCACCGGCATTGAGCCTGACTTTGCTCTCGTTAAATTTAAAAAACTGGCTGGCGGCGGCTATTGGAAAATTATCAATCGGGCTGTGCCGGAAGCTTTGCGCACGCTCGGCTATAGCGAAGCCGCAATTGCTGAAATCGAAGCCTATGCCGTCGGTCATGGGTCGCTGGCGCAAGCCCCCGGGATCAATCACACCACCTTGCGCGCTAAAGGCTTTACCGACGAGAAAATCAACGCGCTTGAAAGCGGGATGGCCTCGGCCTTTGACATTAAATTTGTGTTTAACAAATGGACCTTGGGCGATGAGTTTCTGACCTCAAACCTCAAAGTGCCAGCTGAAAAACTCAATGATCCATCCTTTGAATTATTGCCCTATTTGGGGTTCAGCAAGGCTGACATTGAAGCAGCGAATATCCATGTCTGTGGTGCGATGACGCTGGAAGGTGCGCCGCATTTGCAAACCGACCATTATGCGGTGTTTGATTGCGCCAATCCCTGTGGCCGCATCGGAAAACGCTATTTGTCGGTTGAGAGCCACATTCGCATGATGGCTGCGGCGCAACCGTTTATTTCCGGTGCGATTTCCAAAACCATCAATATGCCGAATGATGCGACAGTCGACGATTGCAAAAACGCCTATATGTTGTCGTGGAAACTCGCCTTGAAAGCCAATGCGCTTTATCGTGATGGGTCAAAACTGTCGCAACCGCTCAACAGCCAACTCATCTCGGATGATGAGGATGAAGCCGAAGAGGGTGTGGACGCGATTGCGGCCATGCCTGCTGCGGCGCGGGCCTCTGTGATGGCTGAAAAGATCGTTGAAAAGGTCATTGAGCGCATTGAACATGTGCGCGATCGGGATCGTTTGCCTGATCGGCGCAAAGGCTATACGCAAAAAGCTATTGTGGGCGGCCATAAAGTTTACCTGCGCACGGGTGAATATGAAGATGGGCGTTTGGGTGAAATCTTCATCGATATGCATAAAGAAGGTGCGGCGTTCCGCTCCTTGATGAATAATTTTGCCATCGCGATTTCTCTTGGCTTGCAATATGGCGTGCCGCTTGAAGAATATGTTGAAGCCTTTACTTTCACACGCTTTGAGCCCGCAGGCTTTGTGCAAGGCAATGATGCCATTAAAAATGCCACATCGGTGCTCGATTATGTGTTTCGTGAATTGGCGATTTCCTATCTGGGCCGTCATGATTTGGCGCATGTGTCACCTGATGCCATTGGCTTTGATGCGATTGGCAAAGGGGATGACGAGGCTAAGGCCCCCATTTCACATGGGGCAGCGGCTCAAGCAGCAGCGCGCATTGTCTCAAAAGGACTGGTGCGTGGTAAACCTACCAATCTGATGGCGATTGAAGGGGGCGTGAGCTTCGAGACCCGTGCTGCAGATGGCAGTGTGGCAAAGGCCTATGCAACGGTCGGCGCAACGGCTTTGAAAGCGGGCACTGTGCTTGATGAAAGCCCGATGACGATTGGCGATGCAGTTACAGACAGCACGCTTGCGGGTGTGGCGTTTCAACCCGCGAGCGCTAAAAAGTCTGCCCCTGCAGCTCTCGACAAGCGCACCGAAGCCCGCATGAAAGGCTATGTCGGTGAGGCTTGCCCTGAATGCGCGAATTTCACATTGGTGCGCAATGGCACCTGCTTGAAATGCGACACCTGCGGCTCGACAACGGGCTGTTCTTAAAACGCAATCAAACCGCTTTGCTACAACCCTGGGTTAGTGGTGTGGCAGGGTGTTGATGAATATAATGGGAGGCCTTATTAGGCCTCCCTTTTTTATTGGTCCCTCTCATTTTTATTCGTCATTGCGTCATCGCGAACGCAGTGAAGCGATACAGAAATATTGCGGTCATAAATATTTGAGTACAAAAGTGTACATGCTGTCAGCTGGGTAACCCCTGCCCGCA